>JBAUUA010000094.1:0-7441 GCA_049582465.1 Bradyrhizobium sp.
CCGCGTCCGTGCGATGAAGTTGCCGGGCACGCGCCTCGTCCAGCGGCAGCTTCTGTCCTTTGTCATCGCGCACGATGCGGCGGCTTTCCACAGCCGCTGACGCGGTCCGCTGCGGCCGGGTTCCATCCGGTACCCGCGGCGCGCCCGGGACCTCCAAAAAGTGAACACTCCAACCGGAACCCAACCTGCCGGTTGCCGGTTTGAATCGCGCATCATCCCTCCAAAGCAGGAGATCGTTTCATGCGTTCCAAGCTCGCACTCCCGGCCCTCGTCCTCGCCTCGCTGCTGGGCGCGACCGCCGTCGCCTCGGCGCAGACGCAACCGGCGCCCGGCGCGTCCAGCGAAAGCAAAATGGCACCTGCCACCGCGCCCAAAAAAATGGGCAAGATGAAAACCAGCAAGATGAAATCGGGCACCACCACCGGCATGAGTTCCAGCGCCCACAAAACCCATAAGGGCGACAAGACCAACATGAGCAACATGAGCAAATAGCGCACAGTCGCGCTGACGGGCGCAGGCGCACGTCGGACAAAAAGACCCCGGTGCAAACCGGGGCCTTTTTGTCCTGGCGATCACCAACGGCGATCAGCGCCTGTGATGGTGGTGATGGCGGCCCGCGTGATGCCACCCTCCGTGGCCCATATGGGCGTAGCCATTGCGCCAGCCTCCGGCGGGGGCACCGGTAAAGGGATTTCCAGGTCCCAGATTTTGGCAGTTGGCGTTTGGATAGAACTGCGCGCATCGGCCGGGGTCGTCGATCACCGGCTGCGCCCTCACCGGCGTGATCAGCGCGCTTGCCGCGACGGCGAGCAGGCCCAACATTGCAAATCCCATCTTGGCTCTCCCTGATTGCACATTGGGAGAATGTCGTGCCGGAATTTGCGTTCCACGAACGTTGCTTTTGCCAGTCGCGCGGAGGAAATCCGGACCTGGGAGGATAGCGTGGCGGCAGCACCGGAATCTTCGATTAGATTTCCCGCACAGCGGGATCGGGGCCGGTCTCACATTTTAGTGACATTTTCGGCCAAATGATTCTTCGGCAGGCCCGAATTAAACCATCTGCGTCGCTGTTTCTATATGAGGCAAGTGGCAGGAGAGTCCTCGCGATGTCCAAGGGTGCGATGTCCGGGGCCGCCATGCCCAAGGCTGCCATGGTCTCCCTGGCGACATCGGTACCCCCAAATGTGTTGTTGCAGAAGGACGTTCTCGCCGCGGCGTGGGACGGCTTCGGGAGCCGCTTTCCCGAATTCGAACGCTTCTCCAGCATTTTTTCTAACACCGGCATCATCAAGCGCCATGCCGTAAAACCCTTCGACTGGTATCTCGAACCGCGCGGCTGGCCGGAGCGCACCGAAGCGTTTCTCGAAGGCGCCGAGGCGCTGTTCATCGACGTTGCCGAAAAAGCGCTGGCAAGCGCCCACCTCACAGGCCCTGACATCGACACCGTCGTGACGGTCTGCTCCACCGGCATCGCCACGCCGAGCCTGGAGGCGCGGGTCTTCGGCCGAATGGGCTTCCGGTCCGACGTCTCGCGCGTGCCGGTGTTCGGCCTCGGCTGCGCGGGCGGGGCCTCGGGGCTGTCGATTGCCTCCCGCCTTGCCCAGGCGCGACCGGGCAGCAACGTGCTGCTGGTGACGATCGAACTATGCTCACTCGCGCTTCGCCACGACGAGCTCACCAAGGCCAACATCGTCGCCGTCAGCCTGTTCGCCGACGGCGCCGCCGCGATCGTGTTGCGGGCCGGCGATGGCGGCGCGACGCAGGTCGAGAATGCCGGCGAGCATCTTTGGCCGGATACGCTCGGCATCATGGGCTGGAGCGTCGATCCCGAGGGGTTCGGCGTGATCTTCCGCCGCACCATTCCCGATTTCGTCCGCACGCATCTCAATCCGGCCGTGCTGCGGATTCTGGCCGACATGCGGCTGACGATGGCGGACGTCGGGCGGTTCATCTGCCATCCCGGCGGCGCCAAGGTCGTCAACGCGCTGGAGACCGCGCTTGCGCTCGATCAGGGCACGCTCGACTGCGAACGTCAGGTGATCGCCGACTACGGCAACATGTCGTCGCCCACCATCCTGTTCGTGCTCGAGCAGGTCATTGCAAAAGGGCTGCCGGCGCGCTCGCTGTTGACGGCGCTCGGCCCCGGCTTTACCGCGAGTTGCGTCGCGCTGCGGCACGCCGCGTGACCTCCGCTGAATTCATTCTTGCCTTGGTCACGCTGCAGCGCGCCGCGGAGCTCATGATCTCCAGCCGCAACACCGAGAAGCTCAGGGCACGCGGCGCATTCGAAGTGGCGCCACAACATTATCCCTTGATCGTCGCGGTGCATGCGGCATGGCTGATATCGCTCTGGATTTTCGGACATGACGGGCCCGTGAACGCCGTTGCCTTGCTCATTTACGTCGTCCTCCAGGGCTTTCGTATCTGGGTGATGTGGACACTCGGCGCGCGCTGGACCACGCGGATCATCGTTCTGCCGGGCGAGCCGCTGGTCAGGCGCGGACCCTATCGGCTGCTGCCGCACCCCAATTACGCGGTGGTGGCCGGCGAAATCGCGCTGCTGCCGCTCGTTTTCGGCCTTCCTGTGCTGGCGCTGATCTTCACCGTGCTCAACGCCGCGGTTCTCGCCATCCGCATCCGCGCCGAGAACCGCGCGCTGGCCGTGTCCCCTGCGATGATGACGCGCGGCGCCTGATGGGCGAGCGGGCGACCACGCCGCTTCAGGCAGGCGCGGCCACTTGGCTGGGTTTCGCCCTGATGTGCCTCGGCATGTTCATGGCGATCCTCGACATTCAGGTGGTCGCGACCTCGCTGCCGGCGATCCAGGACGCGCTTTCGATATCGCGGGAGGCGATGAGCTGGATCCAGACCGCGTATCTGATCGCCGAGATCATCGCGATCCCGCTCACGGGCTGGCTGACGCGCGTGCTGACGTTGCGCTGGCTGTTCGTGGCGGCAATCGCGCTGTTTACCGCCGCCTCCATCGGCTGCGCGTTCAGCGGCCATTTCGGTGTCCTGATTGGCTTCCGCGTGCTGCAGGGCTTTGCCGGGGGCACGCTGATTCCGGCGGTGTTTTCCGCGGTCTTCCTGTTGTTTCCGATCCGCCTGCATCCGGCGGCGACGACGATGGCCGGCATCATGGCGGTGCTGGCACCCACGGTCGGCCCCGTGGTCGGCGGCTGGATCACGGAGACCTGGTCCTGGCATTGGCTGTTCCTGATCAATGTCGCGCCCGGAATCATCGCCGCGGCCGCCACCCCCTTCCTGCTGCCGCGCACGCAGCCTCGCTTCGCCGATCTCGTCACCCTCGACGGCATCTCGCTCGCACTGATGGCGATTGCGCTCGCCTGCCTGGAGCTTGGACTGAAACAGGCCCCGCAAGACGGATGGCTCGCCCCACCCTGCGCGCTGCTGTTTTCCCTCAGCGCCGCCGCGACAATCATGTTCGCGGTCAGGACGCTGAAGGCAGCGCATCCCGTGGTCGATCTGTCGACCTTGCGAACGCGCTCCTTTGCGATCGGTTGCGCCTTGAGCTTTTGTCTCGGAGTCGGGTTGTTCGGCTCGGTCTATCTGATGCCGGTCTTCCTTGCCTATGTCCGGCGTCACGACGCCTTCGAGATCGGCACCATCATGCTCGTCACCGGCACAGCCCAACTGGTGACCGCGCCGATCGCCGGCAGCCTGGAGAGCCGGTTCGATCCGCGCTGGCTGTCGGCTCTCGGGTTTGCCCTGTTCGCGCTCGGCCTCGGCAGCAGCGCCGTGCAGAGCCGCCTCGCCGATTTCGACGAGATGTTCTGGCCGCAAATCCTGCGCGGCGTGGCGATCATGTTCTGTCTGCTGCCGCCGACGCGGCTGGCACTGGGCGCGCTGAGCGAAGCAGCCGTGCCCGATGCCAGCGGCCTGTTCAATCTGATGCGCAACCTCGGCGGCGCGATCGGCATCGCCTTGATCGATACCATTCTCTACGGCCGCACCGGCGGGCACGCCGAAGCCTTGCGCGACCGGCTGATCGCGGGCGATGTCACGGCGGCGCAGGCGATCGGGCTCGACGTGAACCTGTTCCTGCACCGGCCGCCGGACGTGTCGGACGCCACCGTCGAGGCCTATGTCCGGCCGCTCGTCGAGAGAGCGGCATTTGCGATCAGCGCCAATGAAGCCTGGGCGCTGCTCGCCTTCGTGGCGCTGGCCGGCCTTCTGCTGATACCGTTCGCGGGGTCACAGCCGCAGCGCAGCGATGAGGTGAGCAAGCAATGACCGGCACGCCCGGAAGGAGGCGGCTTCGCACTGCACGCAGAACGTGTTTCCCGCTTGCAAGGTAACTTCGGCCGGGCAATTCTGGACACGCCGGCTCGTCCAAGGGCCGGTTCGGAAAGTCCGGACGCCATTGATCCGGATACCACAGGGAGGTTCGTCATGCTTACACGGCGAGACTTTGCAGGTATTGCATCCTGCGCACTCTGCGCGGTAACAGGCTTCATTGCGACCGATGCGTCGGCGCAAACCACGGCGCCCGCGACGACGCCGGGGTCACGCGAAAGGTACTGTCACAAACCGATGGCCCAACCCCGGGCTATGTGACCATCATCGTGGAAGCGGAGATCGAACCGGGGGTGACCGTCGCGCGGCATACCCATCCGGGCATCGAATCCGCCTATGTGATCGAAGGCGGCCTGGATCTGCCGATCGAAGGGCAGCCGATCCGCAGCCTCAAGCCCGGCGACGGCTTCGTGGTGCCGCCCAACACACCGCATGCGGGCGGCAAGAACGGCGACAAGAAGACGAGGATCGCGAGCACCTATGTCGTGGAAAAGGGCAAGCCGCTCGCCTCTCCGGCCTGATCGGGATCACGAGGGCGCCATCGCTATTTCGACGCCGAATCCTTCGACAATAGCGCAATCGCCTCCTGCACGGTCGTCATGAACTGAGCCGGGAAGATGATGGTGGAATTCTTCTCGACCGAGATTTCCGCCATCGTCTGCAAGGTGCGCAGCTGCAGCGCCACCGGATGCTGCGTGATGATGTCGGCCGCCTGGCCGAGTTTCACCGCCGCCTGATATTCGCCTTCGGCGGCGACGATCTTGGCGCGGCGCTCGCGCTCGGCCTCGGCTTCCTTGGCCATCGCCCGCTGCATGTTGTCCGGCAGCGTGATGTCCTTGATCTCGACCGCCGTCACCTGGGTGCCCCAGGGCTCGGTATGCTGGTCGATGACGTTCTTGATCTGGTCGTTGATGCTGGCGGTGTCCGACAAGAGCTGATCGAGGCTGAAGCGGCCGACCACGTTGCGCACGGTGGTCTGGCTGATCTGGTTGATCGCGTTGTAGACGTTCTCGATGGCGATCACGGCCTTTTCCGGATCGGTGATGTGATAATAGGCCACCGCCGCGATATCGATCGAGACATTGTCCTTGGTGATGATCTTCTGTGACGGGATCTGCATGGTGACCGTGCGCAGCGATACCCGCACCATCTGCTGGATCGGAACGAAGATCAGCGTCAGGCCGGGGCCGCGCACGCCGGCAAATCTGCCGAGCAGGAACACCACCCCGCGCTCGTACTGCTTGAGCACGCGAAGCGAGACGGCGACGTAGATGAGTATCAGGAAGACCAGAATGGAAATGCCCATGGCGCCCTCACCCCGTTGCGTTGCTGGAACCTAGTGGTTCATCACAGTGATTTTGACTCTTTGGCGGTGACTGGATAGGCGCGGCCGAGTTTGGCGCGGGCTTTGTCGGTTGTGAACATCCATTTGATGCGGGCTCGGATTTTATTTCGCCGCCGTTGCCATGCGGCGATCTCGTTTCGGAGCCTTTTGGGGTCGTCGATGCGGCGGCCGAGACACTGGCGCTGCAGCACGCTGATCTCGCACTCGACCATATTGAGCCAACTGGCGTGCTTCGGGGTGAAGTGGAATTCGAGGCGGCGCAGGATACGCCGGGCCTCGGCGGGCGCGAAGGCCTCATACAGCGCCCCAGGCTTGTGGATCGACAAATTGTCCTGCACGACACGGATGCAGGCGGCGTCGGGATAATGGACGTCGACGAGATCACGCATGCAGTGGGCGTAGTCCACGGCGGCGCGGCGGTCGGTGATCTTGACGTTGCGCCAGCCCCGATGTGGATCGAAGGTGACGAAGAGATTGGCGGTGCCGTTGCGGCGATACTCGTAATCGTAGCGCTCGCGTCGTCCCGGTTGGGCCGGGACCGGCTGGCGCACCTCGCCGATCAGCTGGACGGGGGTCTCGTCGAAGCAGACCAGGGGCCGCTCAGGATCAGGCGCTTCAGCATAGAGATCGAGCACATCTTCCATGCGAGCGACATATTCGCCATCGACATGGGGAATGCACCACATGTCCCTGCGCCACGGCTTGAGGTCATTCTCGGCCAGCCGGCGACGCACGGTCTCGCCCGACAGGCTGTCGTGATCGGTGAGCTTGACCATCGTGTCGGCCAAAAGCGTCAGCGTCCAGCGTTTGCGGCCGGCGGGCGGCTTGGCGCATGCGGTCGCCACCAGCAGGGCCTCCTCCTTGCCGGTCAGCTTGCGCTCAGCGCCCGGACGCGGCTCCTCACTCAAGGCCCGCTCCAGATTGCCTTCCACGAAGCGGCGCTTGGTCCGGCCGACGGTGGAAAGGCTGACCCGGACGGTTCGGACGATCTCCGCGTCGCAGCGGCCCCCATCGGCCGCCAGCAAAATCTGCGCCCGCTTCAGCTTGCGGGCGGCGTGCTTGCCGCCGCCGAGCATCGCCGTCAGTTCGTCGCGCTCGGCTTGGCTCAATTCGACCCGATAACGTACATTCATGCTTTGCCTCCTTGTCGGAGGCCGGGACGAATCCAACGATGAGTCAAAAATCAGGCGCGCGCTTCACCGAGAAGCAGGGTCATTACCTGGCCTTCATCCATACCTACGCCTACATGTTCGGACGTCCACCCGCCGAAGCCGACATCCAGCGCCACTTCCGCGTCAGTCCGCCTTCGGTCCACCAGATGATCGTCACCCTCGAACGAAACGGCTTCATCCGACGTCAACCCGGCGTCCCCAGAAGCATCGAAATCCTCGTGCCGCCAGAAAGCTTGCCGATCCTCGAATGGCTCGGTATCAAAACGTCAAAATCACTGTGATGAACCACTAGTCACCAAGCAGCATGCAGGAAGCTGACTCGTTTTACCGAGTAAAAACGCGACCCATCAACGAACCGGTCCCTGACTTCCTCGCTGGCGCGAGTTCATCATGCGCCCTCGGCAGGAGCAGGATCCCCTCGTCGTACGAAACACGCCCCCTCAGGATCGTCTTGAACACATAGTCGACCACACACTCGTGAGTTTCCGTGACCGGCCGGACGTCCAGCTCCCGGATCAAGCGGCGCTTGCCGAGGTACATGTCTTGGTTGTCACGAAAGTGCTCCTCGATGGCGAGTCCGAGCCGACTCGTTGGCGGGACCAGCAAC
>JBAUUA010000095.1:0-3101 GCA_049582465.1 Bradyrhizobium sp.
CTCGTTAACTCCGGCATTCAGTCTGTCGATGATGGGCTTCGGCGTTCCCGCCGGCGCCATCAATCCGAGCCAGATCGTCGCCTCGTATCCGGGCACGCCGGCCTCGCCCGCGGTCGGCACGTCGGGCAGCACGGCCGAGCGGGTCTTGCCGGTGGTCGCAAGCGCCCGCACCTGGCCTGCGGTGACGTTGGGGGCCATCGTCGTCACCGAGTCGATCATCATCTGCACCTGGCCGCCGATGACGCCTGAGCGCGCTTCGCCGCTGTTGCGGTAGGGGACATGCACCACATCGATGCCGGCCATGGCTTTGAACAGTTCGCCGGCCATGTGATAGGGCGTGCCGGTGCCGGACGAGGCGTAATTCAGTTTCCCCGGCTGCGATTTGGCCAGTGCGATGAACTCGGCCAGCGTCTTGGCCGGAACTTGCGGGTGCACGACGACGACGAGGTCGGCGGAATTGACCGGCGCGATCGGCGCGAGATCGCGCATCAATTCGTATTTGCGCTGCGCCGGCGACATCAGCGATTCATTCGCTGTCTGCGTGTTCGACATCATCAGAAGGGTATAGCCGTCGGGCGCCGATTTGACGACTTCCTGCGTGCCGATCACGCCGCCGGCGCCGGTGCGGTTCTCGACCACGACCGCCTGGCCGAACTTCTCCTGCAGCACGTTGCCGATCAGGCGCGCCGCCACGTCGGCGGGCCCTCCGGCGCCGAAGGGAACGATGATCCGGATCGGCCTCGTCGGGTAATCCTGCGCGAAACCGGTGGCTGCAAGATATGGCAGTGCAAAAAGGACTGCGGCTAACGCGAGCGCAAACCTTGGGGCCCTCATTTCAATCTCCCGGGAAATCTGGTCTTGTTATGTGCTGGTTGTTGGCCAAATACGGCGGAAAAGTCTAGCGCAAACGACGGCTGTCGACGAAAGACTCGCTATGCCCGATAGGAATAAAAGATAACTTCCGGGGTACCAAGTCTCGCCCGAACCAAGGGACAATAAAATGAAACGTCAGGGGATGTCGCGCCGCACCGTGCTCAGGGGGTCAGGGGCGTTGCTTGCGGGCGCGGCCTTCTCGACCCGCGTCATGGCGGCGGCGCCGCCGCCGGAGCCGGTCACGCCGGCATTGATCGAGGCGGCGAAGAAGGAAGGCCAGGTCAGCTATTACACCTCGACCGACCTGCCGGTCGCCGAGAAACTGGCGAAGGCGTTCGAGGCGAAATATCCCGGGATAGCCGTACGCGTCGAGCGTACCGGCGCCGAGCGCGTGTTCCAGCGCATCGGCCAGGAATATTCCAGCAACATCCATGCGGTCGATGTGGTGAATTCGTCGGATGCTGCGCATTTCATCGTCTGGAAACGCGACGGCATTCTGGCGCCTTACGTGCCGGAAGACGTCGCCGCCTATCCGGCCGAGCACAAAGACGTCGACGGCCAGTTCGCCAGTTTCCGGGTCTGGCTCAGCATCATCGCCTACAACACCACGCTGGTGAAGCCCGAGGAGGCGCCGAAGAGTTTCGCCGACCTGCTCGATCCCAAATGGAAAGGCAAGATCGTCAAGGCGCATCCCGGCTATAGCGGCACCATCATGACCGCGACCTATCAGATGCAGCGCGATCTCGGCTGGAGCTGGTTCGAACAATTGGCAAAACAGAACATCATGCAGGTGCAATCCTCGGCCGATCCGCCGAAGAAGCTCGACCTCGGCGAACGCGCGGTCATGGCCGACGGCAACGAGTACAATATCTTCCAGCTCAAGGAGAAGGGGCGTCCGGTCGAGCCGGTCTACGCGACCGAGGGATCGCCCTTGATCATCGGCCCCAACGGCATCTTCAAATCCTCGCCCAATCCGAACGCGGCAAAGCTGTTCCAGTCGTTCTGCTTCAGCCGCGAGGCCCAGCAGCTCATCATCGATGTCGGGGGGCTGCGCTCGGTGCATCCGCAGACCCAGGAGAAGCCGGGACGCAAGCCGTTCAAGGACATCAAGACCATGAAGGACGACGCGGCCGCGGTGGAACAGCAGGGCGACGCGATCAAGGCGCACTATACCAGACTGTTCCACGTCTGATGCGCCGATGAATTCCCAACTCCCCGGGATTTCGGTCGCCGAAACGCTGGCCGACAAGATCGTTGCGCTGAAGCCGGGCATTCTCCCGGCGGCGGCGTTGGGCAAATGCGAAGACCTGCTGATCGACGTGGTCGGCCTCTGCGTCACCGCGCGCAACGAGGATTACGTCTGCAGCGCGCTTGCCGGCTGGGATGATGACGGCCCTTGCACGGTGATCGGCCACACCCGCACGCTGACCGCCTCGGGCGCGGCCTTCGTCAACGGCACCGCCGCGCATGGCGAGGATTTCGACGACACCTTTGAGGGCGGCCCGGTGCATGCCGGCGCGGTGATCGTGCCGGCGGTGCTGGCGGCCTGCGAGCGGCACAATCCGGATGGCCGCATGGCGCTGACGGGCATTGCGGTCGGCACCGAAGTTCTCTGCCGGCTGAGCCTGGTGGTGCCGAAAGCGGTGCACAAGGCCGGCTTTCACCCGACCGCAATCTTCGGCGCGATGGGGGCCGCGGCCGGCGTGGGTGCCGCGCTCGGCCTCAATGCCCGGCAGATCGTCGATGCGCTTGGGATTGCCGGCAGCATGGCCGGCGGCATCATCGAATATCTCGCCGAGGGCGCCTGGACCAAGCGGCTGCATGCGGGCTGGGCGGCGCAATCAGGCCTTCGCGCCGCGCTCTTGGCGCGACAGGGTTTTGTCGGGCCGCGCACGGTGTTCGAGGGCGTGCACGGGCTGTTTCACGGTTTTGCCCACACGACGCACGGCGACTACGACGCGCTGATCGGCGATTTCGGCACGCGCTGGGTCACGGACACGCTGGCGTTCAAGCCTTACCCTTGCGGGACAATGGCGCAGCCCTACATCGATTGCGCCCGGCGGCTGGCCGCGCGCGGCATCAAGACTGAGGACATCAGCGAGATCGTCTGCGAGGTGGCGGAAGGAACGGTGCACCGGCTGTGGGAACCTTTGGCCTCCAAGCAGCGCCCCCCCAATGGCTATGCGGCAAAATTCGCCACGCCGTATTTGCTGGCGACGGGGTTCGTC
>JBAUUA010000096.1:0-11709 GCA_049582465.1 Bradyrhizobium sp.
ACCCAGATGCTCGGCGACTACGGCGCCGATATCATCAAGATCGAGTCGCTCGAGGGCGACGTGACCCGCCTGATCGGCCCGACCCGGCATCCCGGCATGGGCCCGGTGTTCCTCAACACCAACCGCAGCAAGCGCTCGATCTGCCTCGACCTGAAGAAACCGGCAGGCCGCGATGCGGTGCTGCGATTGATCGCCTCGGCCGATGTGCTGGTCTACAACGTGCGGCCGCAAGCGATGGCGCGGCTGCAGCTCGGCTACGACGTGGTCGAGAAGATCAACCCGCGCCTGATCTATGCGGGCGTGTTCGGTTTTGGCCAGGACGGACCCTATGCGGCAAAACCCGCTTACGACGATCTGATCCAGGGCGCCACCGCTTTGCCGGCGCTGATGGCGCAGACCAGCGACGGCGTGCCGCGCTATGTTCCGAATGCGCTGGTCGACCGCATCGTCGGTCTTACGGCCGTGGGCGCGATCTGCGCCAGCCTCGTGCATCGCGACCACACCGGGCGCGGCCAGCGCGTGGATATTCCGATGTTCGAAACCATGGCCGGCTTTGTCATGGGTGACCACATGGGCGGCCTCACTTACGAGCCGCCGCTCGACAGAGGCGGCTACGCGCGGCATCTGTCGCGCGACCGGCGGCCGTACAAGACCTCGGACGGCTACATCTGCGTGATCGTCTACAACGACAAGCAGTGGGAGAATTTCTTCAAGGCCACCGGCCGCGACGATCTTCGCCGCGATCCCCGGTTTGCGACCTTCGCCGGACGATCCGTCAATATCGACATGGTCTATGCGGAGCTCGCCCGCATCTTCGAGACGCGAACCACGGCCGAGTGGACCGAACTGCTCGACAAGGCCGACGTGCCCGTGATGCCGATGCACGACCTCGAGAGCATGCTCGGGGATCCGCATCTGGTCGCGACCGATTTCTTTCCGGTGGTCGATCATCCCACCGAAGGCAAGATCCGCAACATGAAGGTGGCCGCCACTTGGTCCGAGACAACGGTAGAGCCGACGCGGCTGGCGCCGCGGCTCAATGAGCACGGCGCGGAAATTCTGCGCGAGGCGGGGTTTTCCGCCGACGAAATCGCAACGCTGGTGCGCGACGGCGTCACCCGGGCGGCGCCCGACAGCATGAGGGATTGAAATCCATGGACTTTGCCCTGTCAGCCAACCAGGAATCGATCCGCGACGCGATCGGAAAAATCTGTTCGCGCTTTGACGATGCTTATTGGCTGAAGAAGGACAAGGAGGGCGGGTATCCCGCCGACTTCCACCGCGCGCTCGCCGACGCCGGCTGGCTCGGCATCTGCATCCCCGAGGAATTCGGCGGCTCTGGTCTCGGCATCACCGACGCCGCGATCATGATGCGGACCATCGCGGAATCCGGCGCCGGCATGTCCGGCGCTTCCGCCGTGCACATGAATGTGTTCGGGCTCAATCCCGTCGTCGTGTTCGGCACCAAGGAACAGTGCCGGCGCATGTTGCCGCCGATCATCTCCGGCGCGGACAAATCCTGCTTCGCCGTCACCGAGCCGAATACCGGACTCAACACCACGCAATTGAAAACCCGCGCAGTGCGCCAAGGCGACAAATACATTGTCAACGGCCAGAAGGTCTGGATTTCCACCGCCCAGGTCGCCAACAAGATCCTGCTGTTGGCGCGTACCACGCCGCTGGAAGAGGTGAGGACGCCGACGCAGGGCTTGAGCCTGTTTTATACCGACTTCGACAAGAAGCGCGTCGCGGTGCATGAAATCGAGAAGATGGGCCGCAAGCCCGTCGACTCCAACGAATTGTTCTTCGAAAATTTTGAAATTCCGGTGGAAGATCGTCTCGGCGAAGAGGGACGGGGCTTCGAATACATCCTGCACGGCATGAATCCAGAGCGGATTTTGATTGCCGCGGAAGCGGTCGGGCTCGGCAAGATCGCGCTGTCGCGCGCATCGGCCTATGCGAAGGGCCGCATCGTGTTCAACCGCCCGATCGGCATGAACCAGGGCATCCAGCATCCGCTCGCCAAAAACTGGATGGAGCTGGAAGCGGCCTGGCTGATGGTGCTGTCGGCGGGCTGGCAATACGACCAGGGCCTGCCGTGTGGTCCTGCCGCCAACGCCGCCAAATATCTCGCGGCGGAAGCGGGCTTCCACGCCTGCGAGCAGGCGGTCATGACCCATGGCGGTTTCGGCTACGCCAAGGAATATCACGTCGAGCGCTACTTGCGGGAATCCCTGATCCCGCGCATCGCCCCGATCAGCCCGCAACTCGTGCTCAGCTTCATCGCCGAGAAGGTGCTGGGCCTGCCGAAGTCGTATTGAGGATGACCGGAGCGAGAATTCTCCATCTGTCATTGCGGGACGCGCCTCTTGGCGCGGGCCCGGAATCCTTAATCCCCAATCGTGGTTATGGATTCCGGGCTCGTCGCTTCGCGCCGCCCCGGAATGACGAAACGTAGGAGAGCGGCGCCATGAGCTTCATCACCGGCGTCGGTCTCACGTCCTACGGCAAGCATGAGGGTTCGTCCTCGCTCGACCTCATGAGCAAGGCCGCCGAGCTTGCGATATCCGACGCCGGGCTGAAACGCGCCGACATCGACGGCGTGCTGTGCGGCTATTCCACCGTCGCGCCGCACATCATGCTGGCGACGGTGTTCGCCGAGCATTTCGGCATCCGGCCTTCTTACGCCCACGCCGTCCAGGTCGGCGGCGCCACCGGGCTCGCGATGACCATGCTGGCGCATCATCTGGTCGAGGCTGATGTGGCCAGGCATGTGCTGGTCGTGGCCGGCGAGAACCGGCTGACGGGGCAAAGCCGCGACGCCTCGATCCTGGCGCTGGCGCAGGTCGGCCATCCCCAGTATGAGGTGCCGCTGGGCCCGACGATCCCCGCTTACTATGGCCTGGTGGCCTCGCGCTACATGCACGAATACGGCGTGACGGAGGAAGACCTCGCGGAATTCGCGGTGCTGATGCGTGCCCATGCGTGCACGCATCCCGGCGCGCAGTTTCACGACCCGATCACGGTCGCCGACGTGATGGCGTCGAAACCGGTGGCGCTGCCGCTAAAACTTCTCGACTGCTGCCCGGTGTCGGATGGCGGCGCGGCGTTTGTCATTAGCCGCGAGCGGACCGGCGAGACCGGCGTGCGCGTGCGCGGCTGCGCGCAGGCGCATACCCACCAGCATGTCACGGCCGCACCCGCCTTGAGTGAACTCGGCGCCGAGATCGCGATTGCGCGCGCGAAGGAAGTCTCAGGCGTCGCGATCCCGGACGTGCGCTATGCCGCGGTCTATGACAGTTTTACCATCACGCTCGCAATGCTGCTGGAGGACCTCGGCCTTGCCGGGCGCGGCGAGGCGGCGGCGCGGGTGCGCTCCGGATATTTCGGTCGCGACGGCGCGATGCCGCTCAACACCCACGGCGGATTGTTGAGTTACGGCCATTGCGGCGTCGGCGGCGCCATGGCGCATCTGGTCGAAACCCATCTGCAGATGACGGGGCGCGCGGAAAATCGCCAGGTGCGCGACGCCTCGATCGCGCTGCTGCATGGCGACGGCGGCGTATTGTCGTCGCATGTCAGCATGTTCCTGGAGCGGGTGCGATGAGCGGAAATGAGCGGCTTGCCGACTGGACCACGGGCGCGGAAGCGATCGTCTATCAGGCCTGCGGGTCTTGCGGGAATTTGCAATATTTTCGCCGCAGCTTCTGTTCCACCTGCGGCGCGCCGGATCCGCAGGAGAAGCGCGCCAGCGGTGAGGGCACGGTCTACGCCACCTCGCTGGTCTGCCGCGCCGCCACGCCGGAAACCCGCGCGCATGTTCCCTACAACATCGTGCTGGTCGATACGTCGGAGGGCTTTCGGATGATGGCCCACGGCGACAACGATCTTGCCATCGGCGATCGCGTTACCGCGCGGTTCGTGCCGTTCGCCGGCCGCCTCGTTCCCTATTTCGCAAGAGCATGATCCGGACCCGAAGGGCCGCGTGAGCGCGAAGTGGGAACCGGTTTTCCGGAAGGATCATGCTCGAACAAAGAAACGGGATCATGATCCAATTGAATTCAATCGGATTGTGATCCAGCTGATGGCGCAAGGCGCCGCCCGGCAGAAATCGCCGGGGTGGGGTGATACTCAAACCTGCCCTTCACCCCACCCCGTCTCGGGTCACGCTATGCGTGATGCTTCGCAACCCGAGTACGTCCGCCGCTCGTCTCGCCTCACTTTGAGGATGACGAGCGGTCTTTATCTCACGTAGAACACGAAGCTGGCGATGACGAGCATCGCCGTCACCGCCAGCATCTGCGCAAGTGCCTCCGAGGCTGCCCTCCTGGTGGCTACCTTCATGCCTATCTCCCTAGACTTGGGCATGACTCATCGTCGCGCGCGAACGCGCGTCTCGACGGTCAGATTTTTTACTCGGAACGCCCCACGCCGATAATTCGCTTTGACTTGAGTCCCCACTCGGCGAACATCGCCGGCTGTGAAGTTCGACCAGTAATGCGGCGGCATTTTGGCCCGGGTGCAGCCGGTTTGTGCGCGCGGGATGGAATCTTCGAAGCGTATTTCTGGCAGCCGCACGCGGAGCGCGAACGTCGCGGGCGGTTGCCCGGCCCCAACGGCCCGGATACTGTCGACGCGAAACCTGCGCGAAAGCAGCCTGCCACAAGCCAAAAACCCCGGGGGAGAACCATGGCCCGTATCGACTATTGCGATACTTCGAAATCCAACGAACGCACCCGCGAGATCCTCGGCAAGAACCGCAACGCCAATATTTTCCGCATGATGGCGCATTCGCCGAGCTATTTCGAACAATATTGCCGGCTCGGTGGCGCGATCCGCCACAAGGGCGAACTCGATCCGGTGGTGCGGGAACTGGCGATCACGCGCACGGGGATGCTGTGCGAGGCGCCCTATGAGGTGGTCGCGCACAAGCGGATCGGCAAGAATGTCGGTGTCACCGATGAGCAGAACGAGGCGCTGGAGCACTGGCAGTCCGCGACCTGCTTCAACGAGGTGCAGCGCGCCGCGCTCGCGTTCGCCGACGAGATCGTCAGGCTGCGCCGTCCGACCGACGCGACCTTCAACGCCATCGCGTCGAAACTGACCCCGGCGGCGCTGGTCGAGTTGCAGCTCTCGGTCGGCTTCTACATCATGACGTCGAAATTTCTGGAGACGTTTGCGATCGACATGCAGCCGGTGTCGGAAGTGGTGTGAACGGGCTACTTCGCGGATAGCAGATCCAGCTTGGTATTGGCCACGATCAGCCGGTCGGCCAAGAGCTGCGCCAGGTTGCGCATGATGCGCTCGCCGATCCGGGGATGTTCGCCCCGAAAGCGCTCGAACTCGCGGAGCGGGATTTCGAGCGCGGTGGCGGACTGGTCCGCGAGCACGTCGGCGGAGCGGTGGGTTTCCAATAGCGCCATCTCGCCAAATGCCGTTCCGGCCATCAGCGTCGCCAGCCGCACCCCGTCGGGCAGCGTGACGTGGACCACGCCGCTGACCAGGAAGAACAGCGATGTCGAGGGCTCGCCGGCCGCGACGATCCGCTCGCCGGATCGATAGCTTCGCATCGTGCCGAGCGCGGCGATGGCCTCGAGGTCCTTCGCCGAGAGGCCCGCCAGCAGCGGCTGCTCGGACAGCGCCGATGTTTCGTGGAAATCGATGGCGCCGCCATGGCGGTAGACCACCTGGTCCTCGGCCCATTCGATGGCGGTGTCGAGCAGATAGAAGTCGCGCAGGTTCGAGAGGCCCTTGGCCTGTTCCCTGATCATTTTCCAATCTGACGAGGAACGCCGGACGCCGGACAGGATCACCGTGACATGGTAGCCCGCCGACTCGCGGAATTCCTCGGCGAGCAAACGGACGCCGGCGCGCGTCATCGCGGCGACTCGGCGCAGGTCGAAGATGACGAATTGCGGGCGCGGTTTCGCCGCCAACTGGCGCGAGATGTAATCGACGTTGGAAAATGTCAGCGGCCCCACCAACTCGATGATGCGGACGGCCTGGTGATGGGCGGCCAGAATCTGCCGCTCATGCGGCCGGCGGCTGCGTCGGGACGGGCTCTTGCCGATATCATAGTCGGCGATGATGCTGTTGCGCGCATCGTCGCTGCGGTTGAGCATGTGCAGGTCGTAATGAGCCGACAGCGCCTCGCACACCTTGATGCCGCGCACGCTGTTGCCGTGGCTGTCGAGCTTCGGCGAGTAGCTGCCGAGCCCGAGCCGCGCCGGCAGCGCCGCCAGGATGCCGCCACCGACGCCGCTCTTGGCGGGAATGCCGACCCGATAGATCCATTCGCCGGCGTAGTCGTACATGCCGGACGAGGTCATCACCGATAGTGTGCGCGAGATGGCGTAGGGCGTCATCACCTGCTCGCCGGTCACGGGATTTTTGCCGCGATTGGCCAGCGTCGCGGCCATGATGGCGATATCGCGCGCCGTCACCAGGATGGCGCATTGCCGGAAATAGACCTCCAGCACCTTGCCGACATCGTCCTTGATGACGCTGGAGTTGCGCAGGAGATAGGCGATGGCGCGGTTGCGGTCGCCGGTTGCGCTCTCGGAAGCAAAGACGGCTTCGTCGACGTCGAGCTCGCGTCCGGCAAAGCGGCCGAGGGCTGTGCGGATATGTTCGAAGGCGTCGTCGCCCTTGGCGGCGCGGATCAGGCCGGAGCAGGTGATCGCGCCGGCATTCACCATCGGATTGAACGGATGGTTGTCGGCGTTGAGCCGGATCGAGTTGAAGGGATCGCCCGACGGTTCGACGCCGATCGCGCTTTCCACCCGGGCCGCCCCCAGCGTGTCCAGCGCGAGCGCGAACACGAACGGTTTTGACATCGACTGGATGGTGAAGGGGATCCGGCTGTCGCCGACCTCGTAGACGTGCCCGTCGAGGGTGGCGAGGCTGATGCCGAACTGGTCGGGGTCGGCCTTGCCGAGTTCGGGGATGTAGTCGGCGACATCGCCGCCGGTGTCGCCGGAAAAATCCGCGTGACAGGCGGAGAGGAACCGCAGCAGAGGCGGTTTCATGGCGGCCCAGTCCTTAGCGCGCAGATCATTCATGTCGTGTCGTGTATGTTGTGTCTTGCCGCGCGAAACCAGTCGCGCGTCCCGACATTACGTCGCATCCGCGCGAGCCGAAACCGGGCCGATGGGCTTTTATCAGGCAGTCTGCACGCGGCTGTCGCGGATCAGGTCTCGATAATCGCCAGCACCTGTCCTTCGGCGACGACATCATCGATGCGCACGAGAATTGTTTTGAGTGTTCCGGCGGCGGGCGCGGCAACCGGGATTTCCATTTTCATCGCTTCGACGAACGCGATGTCGTCGCCATCGCCGATGCGCACTCCGATTTCGACGGGAAGCGCGCAAACGCGACCGGCCACCTCGGTCACCACCTTGATATCTGGCATACCACACTCCGGGACAGCCGCCGCGCGCATAGCGATCGAGATGCGCGCATCATGAAGGGCGGACGCCCTCGGCTTTTTGTTGTGGGCGCAGATTGCCTGAGGTAGCTTGTTCTGCAAGTGGAATTTTATTCCGCACAGCGGAATGAATGGGCAGGAAACCACATGGGACGACGCTCGGAGCGGCTCAGCAGACAGGGAATGCTCGCCAGCGATCTCGCTGGCGAAGGGGATGTGATCCAGGTGGTGTCGCGCGCCTTCGATGTGTTGCGCTGCTTCGAGAGCCACGAGGCGCGGCTCGGCAATCTCGAGATTTCCAATCGCTGCGGGCTGCCGCGATCGACCGTGTCGCGGCTGACGCACACGCTGACCCGGATGGGCCAGCTCGTCTATCTGCCGCGCGACCAGAAATACCGCATCGGCCCGAGCGCGGTGGCGATGAGCACCTCGATGATGCGGGGCCTGCAGTTGCGCAACCTGATCCGGCTCCGGCTGCAGGACGTCGCCGAGCAATTGCCGGGAACCGTCGGCTTCGTCATTCCCGACCGTTTCCATCTCGTCTATCTCGAGTTTGCCCGGGCCGCCAACGCGCTCGGCCTGCATGAAAGCACCGGCAGCCGCATCGCGATGGCGAGCACGGCGGCGGGCCATGCCTATACCGCCGCGCTCGACGAGGAGGTCGGCGCCGCCTTGCTGGCGGAAATGGAGCGCGAAATCCCCGAAGGCGCCAAGCTGCTGCGGCCCCGCCTTGAGACCAACCGGCGCTTCCTGCGCGAGCACGGCTACGTCGTCGCCTGCGGCCTGTGGAGCCCGCATATCAACGGCCTCGCGGTACCGCTGTGGTCGCCGCAATACCAGACCTTCGTCGTGGTGACGATAGGCCTGTTGTCGGCGATGTATGACGAGAAGCGGCTTCACCGGGAAGTCGCGCCGCCGATGCGCCAGCTGGGTGCCGTGGTCGGCAGCCTGCTCGAGGGCGCCGACGGCGAGCTCTTCAGCAACCGGCTGGAAAGGAAGGCGCTTCCGGTGTCAGCTCATAACAATAATAAAATCATCAAGGCGGAGGATACGAATGAACTGGAAGCCGGAGCTCGACGATCTCGCTCGGCGCGAAGCGTTCGCGCGCGAGATGGGAGGCGTTGACAAGGTCAAGCGGCAGCGTGACCAGGGCCGGCTCACCGTTCGCGACCGTATCGACGGTCTGGTCGATCAGAACAGCTTCCACGAGGTCGGCGCGATTTCCGGCACCGCCGAATATGACGAGCACGGCGAACTGAAGAACTTGACGCCGGCGAACTGTGTGTTCGGCCGCGGCAAGATCGATGGCCGGACCGTGGTCGTGGTCGGCGACGATTTTACCGTCCGCGGCGGCTCGGCGGATGCCTCGATCTCGGCCAAGCCGCTGATGGCCGAGGAGATGGCGCATGACTTCCGGCTGCCGATCATCCGGATGATCGAAGGCTCCGGCGGCGGCGGCTCGGTGAAGACCATCGAAACCAAGGGCGCGGCCAATCTGCCGGGCGGCGTCGGCGGCACGCGCTGGTACTGGTACACGATCGCGAACATGGCGCGCGTGCCCGTGGTGGGTCTCGGGCTCGGTTCGGTCGCGGGGCTCGGCGCGGCAAGGCTGGCCGCCAGCCATTATTCGGTGATGACGAAAACCTCCGCGATGTTCGTCGCGGGTCCGCCGGTGGTCAAACGGCTCGGCCAGGACCTCACCAAGCAGGAGCTCGGCGGCGCCGAGATCCAGACCCGTGCCGGCGGCGTCGATGACGCCGTCGAGACCGAGGCGGAGGCGTTCGAGCGCGCCCGGCGCTTCCTGTCTTATTTGCCGTCCTCGGTCTATGGGCTGCCGCCGACGGTGCCCAGCGACGACGACCCGGAACGATCAGAGGAATCGCTGATGAAGGCGGTGCCGCGCAACCGCCGCCAAGTCTACAAGATGCGGCCGATCATCAACGCGGTGGTCGACAACGGCTCGTTCTTCGAGATGGCGGCGAATTTCGGCCGCCCGGTCATCACCGGCCTTGCCCGGCTGGAAGGCCGCGCGGTGCTGCTGCTCGCCAGCGATCCCTTCCATTACGGCGGGTCGTGGACGGCGGAAGCCTGCCAGAAGGTGGTGCGGTTCGTCGATCTCGCCGAGACTTTCCACCTGCCGGTGGTGTATCTGATGGATTGCCCGGGCTTCATGATCGGGCTGGAGGCCGAGAAGTCGGCCACCATCCGCCACGGTGTGCGTGCGATGGCCGCCGTCAACCAGTCCACCGTGCCCTGGTGCACCATCATCGTGCGCAACGCCTTCGGCGTCGCCGGTGTCGTGCACCAGCCGTCGAACCGGTTTTCGATGCGCTATGCCTGGCCGTCGGCCTACTGGGGCTCGCTTCCGCTGGAAGGCGGCATCGAGGCGGCCTATCGCGCCGACATCGACGCCGCGGACGATCCGCAGGCCAAGCTGAAAGAGATCGAGGATCGCCTCAACAAATTGCGCTCGCCGTTCCGCTCGGCCGAGAAATTCTGGGTCGAGGAAATCATCGACCCGCGCAAGACCCGATCGCTGCTGTGTGAGTTCGCGCGGCTGGCCGAGCCGCTGCGCACGCCGGGCCCGCCGTCGAACATGGCGACGAGGCCGTAGTCCTCTCACCAAACGACGCGGTACTGCGCAGTCGCCGTCATGGCCGGGCTTGTCCCGGCCATCCACGTCTTTGCTTCCACGAAAGAAAGTCGTGGATGCCCGGCACGAGGCCGGGCATGACGGGGAGAAAGTGTGCCTTCGTTACACCGCCACCGGCTTCGGCGGCCGCGCGATCGCCAGCACGATCAGCGCCGCGACGACGCAGAGCGCGCCGGCGACGAAGAACGCCGGCAGATAGGTTGCAAGCAACGTTCGCGACAGGCCGGCGCCGAAGGCGGCGGTGGCCGCTCCCATTTGATGGCCGGCGAAAATCCAGCCGAACACCAGGTTGGCGCGTTCCGGCCCGAACCGCTGCGCGGTCAGGCGCACGGTCGGCGGCACGGTTGCGATCCAGTCGAGCCCGTAGAACATCGCAAACAGCGACAGGCCGTAGAACGAGAAATCGGAAAACGGCAGGAACAGCAGCGACAGCCCGCGCAGGCCGTAATACCAGAACAAAAGCCAGCGGTTGTCGTAACGGTCCGACAGCCAGCCCGACATGATGGTGCCGAAGAAATCGAACACGCCCATCGCGGCAAGGAGGCTTGCGGCCTGCACCTGCGGAATGCCGAAATCGAGGCACATCGGAATCAGGTGCACCTGGATCAGCCCGTTGGTCGAGGCGCCGCAGATGAAGAAGGTCGCAAACAGGATCCAGAACACCCGCTGCTTCGAAGCATCGCGCAGCGTGCCGAGCGCGGCCGCCATGATCGGCGCGTTGTTGGCAGGCGGCGCCGGCAACGGCTCGGTGCCCTCGTCGCCGAATGGCCGCAGGCCGACATCGCTTGGGCGGTCGCGCATCAACATCAGCACCGCGAATGCCGCGACGCCGAGCATCACGCACATCAGCCCGAGCGCAATCCGCCAGCCCAGGCGCTCGGTGATGCTGGCGAGCAGCGGCAGGAACACCAATTGCCCGGTGGCGACGCTTGCGGTGAGAATGCCGACGACCAGCCCGCGCCGTGCAGCGAACCAGCGTGCGGCGATGGTGGCGCCCAGCACCAGCGCGGTCATGCCGGTGCCGATGCCGATCACGACGCCCCAGAGCAGCATCAATTGCCAGACTTTTGTCATGCCGAGCGAGGTCACCAGCGCTGAAGCCACGACCAGCAGCGCCGACAGCGTTACGTTGCGCAGGCCGTAGCGGTTCAACAGCGCCGCCGCGAACGGCGCCATCAGCCCGAACAGGATGAATCGGATCGACAGCGCCGAGGAAATTTCCGCGGTGCTCCAGCCGAATTCATGCTGCAGCGGCACGATGAAGACGCCGGGAGCGCCGACGGTGCCGGCGCTGATCAGCGCGGTGAAGAAGGTCACGCCGACCATCACCCAGCCATAATGGATGTTGCGGCGGGCGAGGGCGGCTGACAGCCAGTTGGAGATCATGAAGGTTCCTTGCGGGAATTCTGGAAGATGATGGGGAGCGATGAGTCGAAGTTTGCCTGATCTCGGCGATTCTGCATCAGTGGCGTCCTGTCAGAAATGCCATATTTCCCTCAATTTAGGACATATCGGATTTCTCTTCTGGCGGCTGCCGCAATCACGTGGTGAACCTATCGACTATGGCGGGTCATGGCCCGTCGCCTATCCAATTCGCGACAGAGCTATCCCGAGCGCGAAAGATTTTGCT
>JBAUUA010000097.1:0-9303 GCA_049582465.1 Bradyrhizobium sp.
GCAACGTGCTGGCCTCGAACGGCTCGGTGGTGCCGAAATTCAAGGCCCAGATCGAGGCGGGCGGCCCGGTGACGGTCACCCATCCGGATATGGTGAGATACTTCATGACCATCCGCGAGGCCTGCGACCTGGTGATCACGGCCGCCACGCACGCGCTGGCGCCGGCGCGTCCGGACGTCTCGGTGTACGTGCTCAACATGGGACAGCCGGTCAAGATCGTCGATCTCGCCGAGCGCATGATCCGGCTATCGGGCCTCCAGCCGGGTCACGATATCGATATCGTTTTCACCGGCATGCGGCCGGGCGAGCGGCTGAATGAAATCCTGTTCGCCAGCGAGGAGCCCACGATCGCGATCGGCGTCGCCGGCATCATGGCGGCCAAGCCCAATGAACCGCCGATGCGGTCGTTGCGCGAGTGGATTGCCGCGCTGACCCAGGCTGTCGAAAACAACGATCGCGCCACCATAGGAGCCGTATTGAAGGACGCCATTCCCGAGTTCGCGTTGAGTGGAAAGTAGCACCTTTGTCCTTTGCGGCTGCGCGCCGGTGTTGTTGGACCATTAAGGAGAGCAATGCCGGACAAAGGAAAAATTGTCGTCGTCAGTCAGTACTATCCGCCAGACCGCAATACGACGGCTGCAATCCTTTCTAGAATCGCGGAGCACCTTGCGAAGGAAACGCCGGTTCTGGTGCTCTCTGGAACAGCCGGATCCGCCTCGCTCGGGCGAGGGCCGCAACTTTCGGTGGTCGAAGTCAAGAACTGGGTGCCGGGGAAAGCCGCACTCGTCAGGCGGGCCGCCGCCGAAATATGGCTCACAGCCCGGATGTTCCTGGTCCTGCTGGTGAGACTCCAGCGTGGAGATGTGGCCCTCACCGTTACGGCGCCCTTTGTCCTGCCCTACGGGGTCGTTGCGGCGGCGAAATTGAAGCGGGCGAAATCCGTCGTGATCGTGCACGATCTCTTCCCGGACGCGCTTGTCGTGGCGGGTCTTTTCGGCACCGATTCACTCGTCGCAAGGGCGATGCGGCGCGCGAACTCGCTGATGTTCGGGGCGCTGAATTCGATTGTCGTGATCGGGCAGGATACCCAACGGCTACTTTCACGCTATGGCGAGGCGGTCCGCGACAAGATCTGCTTCATCCCCAATTGGACCACGCTGCCACTGGGTGTGCGGGCCTTGGCGGCCGATAATCCCTACCGTCGGCGCTGCAAGGCGGGCTTTATCGTTGGCCTCTCCGGCAATCTCGGATTTACCCATGACCCGCTCGTCGTTTTTGACGCGGCGAGAATTCTTCGAGACGATCCGACCATTCATTTTCTGCTTTCGGGCTGGGGCATCGGTTTCGATCAACTCAAGGCAATGCAGGCGGAGGCGAACCTTCCGAACATCACCTTGGTCGAGCGTGTCGCGGACGAGGATCTCGAACTGCTGCTGTCTGCCGCCGACGTCTGGGTCATTCCGTACCGCAAGGACGTTGCCGGTGTCTCGATTCCGAGCCGGTTCTACAATCTCCTTGCAATAGGCCGCCCCGTCGTCCTTATTTCCGAGCCCGGTGCCGAAGCGGCGGTAACCATAAAGGAAAATGATCTTGGCTGGGTTGTTCCGCCGGGCATGCCTGATGAACTAGCAAGAGCGTTGCGCATTGCCTCTTTGTCTAAGGATTCGTCGATGGGCGAGCGAGCCGTCGCAATTGCCGGGCATTTCAGTTCTGACCGGGCGCTGGCGAGCTACGCCAGCCTGGTGCAGGGGCTTCTGCGCGATCGAAATCAGCCGGGACGGGCTTTATGAAGGACGGCCGACCCGTTGTCCTCGTCACCGGCGCCGGCGGTTTCATCGGCCGTCATCTTGAACCGGTTTTGCAAAGCAGGGGATGGACGGTCCGCCGCACGGTGCGGACCGCGGGGAGTGGTCCCAACGATGCGCAGATCGAGTCGATCGGTCCGGCGACCGATTGGCGGGACGCGCTGGAGGGCGTGGACGCCGTGGTTCATCTGGCGGCGCGGGTTCACCATCCCAATGAGGAGCATGCGCTCGAACTCTATCGCAGCGTCAATGTCGAGGGCACCTTGCATCTCGCGCGCTCCGCCGCCAGCATGGGCGTGCGCCAGTTTATTTTTCTCAGCAGCATCCACGTCAATGGCAGGAGCACGGAGGGCCGTGGCCCCTTCAGCGAGGCCGACGTTCTGACGCCTCGCGGCGTATACGGCATGTCGAAGGCGGCTGCCGAATCCGGTCTCAAGGCGATGGCGCAGGATCAGGGCATGCACATTACCGTGGTGCGGCCGCCGCTGGTTTACGGTGCCGGCGCAAAGGGGAATTTCGATCTGCTGGCGAAGGCCGTGATGCGTGGCATTCCGCTGCCGTTCGGCTCGATTCAAAATCGGCGCGCGTTCGTGTCCGTCGAAAATCTCAGCTCGTTTATCGTCGACCGGCTTGTTAAGGCCGACAGGGGGTTTGACGTCTTTCTCGTGGCCGACGCCGAACAGGTCTCGACGCCGGAGTTCATCCGGCGGTTGGCAAAAGCCGTTGGCACCACCTCGCGCCTTTTGCCGGTGCCGATGTCCATCTTGAGGCCGCTCCTCCGGCTCAGCGGACCGGAGGCATACAACAGCATCGTCGGCTCGCTGGAGCTGAATGTTTCCAAGGCCGCCGCCACCGGCTGGCAACCGTCGCTCAGCCTCGACGAGGGGTTGCGCCGCGCAATGAAGCCGTACAGCAGCTGACTAGGATGTCGTCGGACGGCGCCGCGAAAACCGGTACATCGTCAGCGCCACGCCGAGGCCGCCGACGATCGTCAGCATGATATCGATTCCGGCCGATCGCGTCCGGGTCGAGGCGATCGCCAGCACCGCCAGGCCGACATTGAGCGCGAACACCTCGCTCACCACGCGCAACACCGAAAATCCGTTGTCGGTCGCACGCTGATAGAAATGCGAACGGTGCGCTGCCCAGAATGGTTCCCGCCGGATCATCCGGCGCAGCAGCGTCACCGTCGCATCCGCCAGATAATAGAGCGGCAACAGCAGGGCGGCGGCGAACTGCTGGCTGTAGGCCAGCTGCAGCAGACACCAGCCGAGCAAGAGGCCGATCGGCAGGCTGCCGACGTCGCCGAGAAAGACTTTTGCCACCGGGCGGTTGAAGGGCGCAAAGCCGAGCATCGCGCCGCAGAGCGCGGCTGCGACGATGGTTGCGGCTGCGGGAAAATCGCCGAGCCAGCCCAGGAGCACCATCGCGCCGGTGATCGGCACGGCCTCCGCGACCGTCATCCAGTCCAGCCCGTCCATGAAGTTGACGAGATTCACAAACCACAGGCTCGCCAGCAGGAGCAGGCCGCGCTCGATCCAGAGCGGGCAGGCAGCTACGATCCTGACATTGTCCGGGGTCGTAAAGAGGATCGCCGCGACGGCCGCCCCCTGCAGCAACAGCCGCGGCAGCACCGGGATGGTTTTGATGTCGTCGACGAATCCCACCATGGCGATGAACAGCGCCGCGGCGAAGATCGCGGGCGGGATGCTCAGGGCCGGTACGGTGGCGTAAGCCGCGATGGTGCCCGCGACCAGAAGCGTGGCCGCGATCACGGCGAGGCCAGCGCCCTGGGGGGTCGGAATGCGGTGCGACGACCGGGCGTTTGGCCTGGCGAGTGCGTACTGCAGGAGCCAGGGCCGGATCGCCCAGATGATGCCGGCCGAAAGCAGGGCCGCGACGACGATCGCAACACTTGATGGGAGCAATTGGGAAGTCGTCATTCTATCCAATGCCGCCGATTACTCTGGAACCTCGATCGGCGCCGCGCCCTGGGCGGCCTTCTCGGCGCTGAAGATCCAGACCAGCCCGCCGAACGCGCCGACGAGGAAGGTGACGGCGCCATACAACAGCGAGATGTTCACGCCTTCATTCGGCAACAGCCCGGCATATCCGAACGCCAGTCCCATGGTGGCCTCGCGCACGCCCCAGCCCGCGATCGAGATCGGCAGCATGGTGATCAGCATGACCGGCGGCACCAGCTGGAAAACCTGACCGAACACCACAGGCGCCGCGATCGACTGCACCACACACCAGGCGATGACGACGGCCAGGACGTGAACGATGATCGACAGCACCGCAATCGCAGGTCCATGCTTCCGGCTGAAGATCACCCGGTTGGCAATCACGGCGCAGGCGTGAAGATGATGCGTTCCCCACCATCGTTTCAGCCAGGGCCACGGCAGGGCGCCGAGCACGAGAAATCCGACGCCGCCCGCGAGCGCGGCGAAATCCACCAGCAACAGCGCCGACCGGCCGTGCGGATCGCCGATCAGGTTGTAGCTCCACGGCAGGCTCGCCACGATGACGATCGCCAGCGCGATCAGTCCGATGGCGCGGTCGACGAAAATGGAATAGGTCGCCGCGCGCCATCCGGCGCCGCCGCGCGCGACCAGCCAGAGCCGCACGGCGTCGCCGCCGATCGAGGACGGCAAGGTCTGGTTGAAGAAGGCGCCGATCAGATTGAACCGCATCGCCTGCTGCAGCCCCAGCGGCGCGCCGCATTCCGCGCTGACCCTGCGCCAGCGCAGGACGCCTACAAATATCTGCAGAAAGGTCACCGCGATCGCCACGACGATCCAGCCCAGGCTCGCAAGATTGTTGATGCGGGAGGCAAGTTCGGTGAGATTGACCTTGCGCAGCGCGAGATAGAGCAGCGCCAGGGAGATCAGTATCTTTATCGTGGAAAACAGGATCCGGCGCATCTCGCCCGCGTTTTTTCAGGTTTGAGAAGGATGGTCAAAAACTGCGCAACCCGACGCCCGGCGCCGAACTTCGCCGCCTTGGTATGGTTTTAAAGCCGATCTGGCAATAGCCGCACAACTGGGTATTGCGACACCCTCTATACGGCGGGTAATAGAGACTGCGGCCGGGGCGGCGGAGCCGGCCCGATGCCCACTGGAGATGCGATGTCGGATCAGACAATCTTGGTCACGGGTGCGGCGGGATTTATCGGTTTTCACATCGCCCGCCAGCTCCTTTCCGAGGGCCGCCATGTTCTCGGCCTGGACAGTCTCAACGATTACTACGACCCGGCCCTGAAGCAGTCGCGGCTGGACGTATTGCGGGCGCGCCCGGATTTCAGCTTCGTGCAGATGGACCTGGCGGACCGTCCGTCGATCGGCGCGCTGTTTGCGAAGCATCGGTTCGCGACGGTGGTCCATTTGGCGGCCCAGGCCGGGGTGCGATATTCGATCGATCATCCGCATGCCTATGCCGACGCCAATCTCGAAGGGTTTCTCAATGTCCTGGAAGGATGTCGGCACCATGACTGCCGGCATCTGGTTTATGCGTCGTCGTCATCGGTTTATGGCGCCAACACGAAACTGCCGTTTTCGGTCGATGACCGGACCGACCGTCCCATCAGTCTCTATGCCGCGACCAAGAAGGCCAACGAGCTGATGGCCCATTCCTATAGCCATCTGTATCGCCTGCCGACCACAGGGTTAAGATTTTTCACCGTGTATGGGCCGTGGGGCCGTCCGGACATGGCGATCTTCCTGTTCGCCAGGTCGATCGTCGAAGGCAAGCCGATCAGGCTCTTTAACCATGGCAAGATGCGCCGCGACTTCACCCATATCGATGACGTCACCCGTGTTATACAGCGTTTGATCGATCACGTTCCCCAGGGCGAGGCGGAGGCCGGAACGGCCCCGACGCGGATCTACAATGTGGGCAATCACAGGCCGGAAGAACTCATGCATGTGGTGGCGCTTCTGGAGCAGGAGTTGGGCCGCAAGGCGATAAAGGATATGCTGCCGATGCAGCCTGGCGACGTCTTGGAAACCTTCGCCGATGTCGACGATCTCATGCGCGACACAGGCTTCAGGCCGCAGACCTCCATCGAGGACGGCATTCGCGATTTCGTCGCGTGGTATCGCGACCACTACAAGGTTTGAGCGCAAATGGACGGACGAATTATTCCATTGATCATGTGCGGCGGGGCCGGGACGCGGCTGTGGCCGGCGTCCCGCGAAGTCCACCCCAAGCAGTTTCTGCCCTTGTTCGGGGCGCGCTCGACGTTCCAGAATACGCTCGTGCGGGTGTCCGATGCGGGGCTGTTCGAGCGCCCGATCGTGATCACCAACAAGGCCTATCGCTTCATGGTGCTGGAGCAACTCGCCGAGATCGGGCTCGAGGCCGATGTGCTCCTGGAACCGATGCGGCGGGATTCCGGTCCGGCGATTGCGGCCGGCGCCGCGTTTGCGCAGACGCGCGACGCAAACGCGGTGGTGCTGGCGCTCGCCGCCGATCATGTGGTGCGCGACACCGACGCTTTTGTCGCCGCCTGCCGCCAGGGTCTGGTGGCGGCGCAGGCCGGTCGCATCGTCACCTTCGGTGTTCAGCCGGAGCGCCCCGCCACCGAATACGGCTACATCAGCCCGGGTGAGGTCATCTCCGGCGAAGTCCGCAGCGTCGCGAAATTCGTCGAGAAGCCGGATCCGAAGACCGCGGCCGATTACATCAAGGCCGGCTATCTCTGGAACAGCGGCAACTTCATGTTCCGCGCGGGGGTGCTGCTCGACGAGTACCGCAACGTCGATTCCGCAAGCGTGGCGGCCGTCGCCGATTCCGTGGCCAAGGCCGGGCGCGATCTCGGCTTCGTCACGCTGGAGGAAGGCGCGTTCGGATCGGCGAAGGCGATTTCGATCGACTATGCGGTGATGGAGAAAACCTCGCGCGCCGCGGTGGTGCCGGTCAAGTGCGGCTGGTCCGATGTCGGCTCCTGGCACGCGGTGTGGGAACTGTCGGACAAAGACAGCGACGGCAATGCCGCGCAGGGCGCCGCCGTGTTCGAGGATTCGCGCAACTGCAATGTTGCGACCGACAGGGCGCTGGTCGCACTGGAAGGCGTCGACGATCTGGTCGTCGTGGCGACGCAGGACGCCGTCTTGGTATCGCGCCAGAAGGACGCCAACGGGCTGAAGCGGCTGGTCGCGAAATTGAAGACGGTGGCGCCGCAGGTGACCGAAGAGCACCTTAAGGTGCACAGGCCCTGGGGGTCCTATCAGTCGGTCGACATGGGCGAGCGGCACCAGGTCAAGCGCATCATCGTCAAGCCCGGCGGGCGGCTCTCGCTGCAGAAGCATCACCATCGCTCCGAACACTGGATCGTGGTGCGGGGTGCCGCGCGCGTGACCGTGAACGAACTGGTCAAGACCGTGCACGAGAACGAATCGATCTATATCCCGATCGGCGCGACCCACCGGATGGAAAACCCCGGCAAGATTCCGCTGGAATTGATCGAGGTCCAGACCGGCAGCTATCTCGGCGAGGACGACATCATCCGCATTGAGGACGATTACCAGCGCAGCTAGCGTGATCGGGCGGGGCAGGCCGTTTTCGGCCTCGAATCGACTCATTTTGGGCCATGTTCGGTGCCGAATCAGGTGCCGGGCCGATGTAATTTTTTGAATCAAAACGTGTCCGCGATCGGCTCTCGGCATTCGCCACAGATGTGGCGACGTGCTAGGAGAGCCCCCGGGGATATTGGGTTTGCGTACACGACGGCGGGGATGACGAGATGAGTTCAAAAGGGTCCATATCGAGCGTGAAAGGCGAGGCGAAACGTGCGCTTCGCGTGGGCGTGATCGGCGCCGGCGTGATGGGCAGCAACCATGCCCGGGTGCTGGCCGGCCTGCCGGATGTCACGCTGGTCGGCGTCGTCGACCCCTTGCCGGCGCACCGGACGCGGGCGACCGAACTGACGAACTGCCGCACCTTCGAAACCCTCGACGAGCTGATCGATCAGGGCGTCGATGCCCTCACCATCGCAGCACCGACGCATGTCCACCACGAGATCGCGCTCGCCAGCATCGCGCGCGGCGTACACGTCCTGGTCGAAAAGCCGATCGCTTCCACGGTCGAGGAGGGGCGGGACATCGTCGCCGCCGCCCACCGCGCCGGTGTGACCTTGATGGTGGGGCATGTCGAGCGTTTCAACCCGGCGGTCGCCGCCATCAAGCAGGCGATCTCGGGCGAGGACATCCTTTCGATCGCGATCACGCGGGTGGGACCGTTTCCGCCGCGCATGTCGAATGTCGGCGTGGTGATCGATCTCGCGGTCCACGACATCGATCTGATCCGCTGGTTCACCGAGTCCGACATCGTCGAGGTGCAGCCGCAACTCTCCAGCGCGGTTGCCGAGCGCGAGGATATTGCGCTCTTGCAGTTCCGCACCGCTTCCGGCGTGCTCGCCCATATCAACACCAACTGGCTGACGCCGTTCAAGGCGCGCAACGTCACCGTCGCCACCCGCGGCAAATACGTGATGGGCGATCTGCTCACCCGTCAGGTCACCGAATGCTTCGGCTTCAAGCCGGACGGCAGCTACTCGATGCGTCATCTGCCGGTCGGCCATGACGAACCGCTGCGCGCCGAATTGATCGCCTTCATCCATGCCGTGCGCACCGGCGGCGTGCCGGCGGTGACCGGCGACGAGGGCGTCGCCAGCCTCGAAATCGCGACCCGCTGCCTGGAAACGCCGGCCAGGCCCGCCGCCACTTCTCCCGCGCGCAAGGGGCCGCGGCGCGTCGTTGTCGGCTAGTCGCGCGTGTCCCGCCCTCAATCCCTGCAAGGCGCCATGAACCAGCATCTTCGTTCCGATCCCATTCCCTTCATCGACATCGCCGCGCAGCGCCGGCGGCTCGGCAAGGCCGTCGATGACGCGGTGGCCCGCGTGCTCGGCCATTGCCAGTTCATCAATGGTCCGGAAGTGACCCAGCTCGAGGCGGCGCTTGCCGAGTTCAGCGGCGCCAAACATGTTGTGAGCTGCGCGAGCGGCACCGACGCGCTGCTGATGGTGCTGATGGCCAAGGGCGTCGGCCGCGGCGATGCGGTGTTCTGTCCGTCCTTTACGTTTTGTGCGACCGGCGAGGCGGTGGCGCTGACCGGTGCGATACCGCTGTTCGTCGATGTCGATGAAGCGACCTTCAACATCGATGCGGCTTCGCTGAAGCGCGGCATCGCCACGGCGAAGCGGCTCGGCCTCAAGCCGGTCGCGGTGATTCCGGTCGACCTGTTCGGGCAGAGCGCCGACCATGACGTGATCGGCACGATCGCGGCGGAGGAGGGCCTGTTCGTGCTCGATGACGCGGCGCAGGCCTTCGGTGCGAGCTACAAGGGCCGCCGTCTCGGCACGCTCGGCCTTGCCACCGCGACCAGCTTCTTCCCGGCAAAGCCGCTCGGCTGCTTCGGCGACGGCGGCGCTATCTTGACCGACGATGCCGAACTCGCAAGCGCGCTGCGCAGCGTTCGCGTCCACGGCCAGGGTTCGGAC
>JBAUUA010000098.1:0-3358 GCA_049582465.1 Bradyrhizobium sp.
CCGTCCCCTGTCGATGCGAGAGGCGGCGCGAACGGCGCGCCGCCTCTCGCGGTGATAACGGCGGCGTTACCGCCAATAACGATCCGGCTACGCACGGTGGCGTGCAGACACATTTCTCCGGCTTGGACCTAATGACTCCTGACATCTGAGGTGTGACCCGTTCCTGCGCTCGCGATGAGGGAGGATTTCATCTTGCCGCGTGTCCTGGTGGTTGATGACGACCCGCTGGTTTGCGGAGCCATTGAGGCCTGTCTTCAGCGGCAGGGGTTCGAGATCACCGTCGCGGACGGCGGCGAGGCCGGCCTGCATGCGCTCGAGACGGCGGCGTTCGACGTGATGCTGGTCGACGTTTTCATGCCGCATATGCGCGGCTGCGAATCCATTCGCGTCTTCCATGAACGGGCTCCGACCATTCCGCTGATCGCGATGTCGGGCTACGCCTTTGCCAACCTCGAAACGCCCACCCACGACTTCCTCGCGATGACGCTCCAATACGGCGCAACGAGCTCGCTGCGAAAGCCGTTCACCCCGAGCAGGCTGGTCGCGGCCGTCACCGAATGCCTGATCAACCCGTCCAGGGCCGTTGGCCCGTAGGACAGTGCTGCGCTGAACAAACATTGGGTGCGAGTTACCGATCTGTCGACCATTCGATCAGGTCAAAGACCATTCCCCGTCTGAGCATTTCGGCTTCGAGATCGGCCGCATGCTTCTTCCACTCGGCGGTCTCCCGCACGCGAAACCGCGGCTCTTCGCCTAGCCTGTTCAGCTCGTCGTCGGCAGCCAACGCTCCTCGCGCGCCAAAATACATCATGGCGAGACTGTCATTTGTGAATGCGTCGTAGTCCATCGGAGAACACATTGTTTGAATATGAATGCGGTCTCGTAAGAGACGGGCCGTAATGCGCTGCAAGACGTGATACGCATGGTGTGCGGCGGGCAACGAATTTCGGACGTTAACGTAAACCGTCAAGGTTACACCATCGGCTTCCGGCATCCGTTTCGGCGGCACCGGCCCAAGCGCGCCAAGGCAAAACGCCTTCAATCAGAATCTATGACCGCGTCGCCAGCACGACGCCGGCGAGCGTGAAGGCCAGCGCCGCGATCTGGCCGGGGCCGAGCGGCTCGTGCAGCGCCACCGCCGCGGTGACCACGCCGATCACGGGTACTGCCATGGTGCCGATCGCGGCCACCGAAGCGGGCAGCCGGGCGAGTGCCGCAAACCAGCTCACATAGGCGACGCAGAACTGGATCACGGTGGAATAGACCAGGAGGATCCAGCCGAGCCGGGTGATCCCGCCGGCATCGGCCTTCTCGATCAGAAGGCCGATGATGACGATCGGAAAGCAGCCGATTCCGATCTGCCAGGCGGCGGCGGAGAGCGGCGGCAGGCTGAGCGGCAGCTTCTTTGCCAGCACCGTGCCGACGGCAAAGCCGATCGCGCCGCCGAGCGCCATGATGATTCCCGGCAGTTTTGCCACGCTGGCCGCAAAACCATTGCCACCCATGATGGCCGCGAGTCCCGCGAACGCCATCACCAGCGAGATCACCAGCAGCAGGTTCGGCCGCTCGCCGAGAATCGGCCAGGCCAGGATCGAGGCCCAGACCGGCATGGTGTAGGCGATCAGCGCCGCCTCGCTCGCCGGCAGCCAGAGCAGCGCCAGCCCCATCAGCACCATCCAGCAGGCGACGTTGAGGAAAGCGGCGAGCACCAGCCGGGGCCATAATTGGCGCGGCACCCGCAAACTTTGCCCGCTGAGCACGGCAAGCCCGGCCAGAAGCGCCGCGCCGACCACGCCGGTCGCGCCGCGCAGGATCAGGGGCGGCAGTTCGCCGAGCAGGAACTTGGTGACGGGCCAGTTGAATCCCCAGCCGACCGAGGTGATGGCGAGGAACATGAGGCCCGCGGGCGTGATGCGGACACGCGCAGACGGTTTTGGGGGTGTCATTGCGGGAATCAACCGGTGGGAATCGGCGACACCTTGCCGCTTATCGAGGCAGCCGGCCATGGCAGGGCCGGCATGCCTGCCCGGCCTGCCCGTAACTGCCCGTGAGTCTCCCCGGGGCAACCCCTCGGCCGCAATAAATACTTGCCCTGTGAACAGCGGGCGGAAGCCCGAAAACCGCCCGCGCCGTAAATTTTTTTCCCTTGGGAATCCCTGAGGACTCACTGATACTTGACCAGACAGAAAGCGCCCGAGGCCCCCTGTTTTCCCCGACTTTCCACCATATTTAGTATTTGATTCAGGAACTCATACTAATCCTTGACGGGCGCGAGGGAGTTGTCCTAGCTTTGGGCCGTTCGGTGCCGGGTAGTTTTCAGTCCCGCCGGACGCTCCCTAACAGGGTTCCAGAATGACCACTCCGACTGCCGGTCGAGGCACGGGTGACGGGCCAATGCGCCCGGAATTCTGAGGACTTTCGGAGCGCCAAAAACGGGCCAAAATGGCTCAAGTGACGAGTTGGGGCGTTGAGACGATGGCCTGAGCAAAACGGAACGGGGGTGTTCCGTCAGGCCATGCGGCGGCGACGGCGGTTAAGGGCACCGCTTTCGCCGGCAGAGAAAAGGACCGGATCCACCGGTAGAGCTTGCGGGCGTCCAGGCCAAAGTCGTCTTCGACTTTGGTCCGGCCGGTCCGCTCAAAATTGAACACCCGGCCTGCGCCAATGCAGTCCGGTCAGATAGAGAACGGGGCACGACCAATGCGAATCGAACGGCGCAACACCACTTCCGGCCAGTCACCCTATGCAGGGATTGATTTCAGATTGACGACATCTGAGATCCGCAACCCTGATGGATCGGTGGTTTTCCGGCTGGAAAATGTCGAAGTGCCGGAATTCTGGTCGCAGGTCGCCTCCGACGTTCTCGCCCAGAAGTATTTTCGTAAAGCGGGCGTCGCCGCACGCCTGAAGAAGGTCGAGGAAGAGACCGTGCCGTCCTGGCTGTGGCGCTCGGTGCCCGACACCGCAGCACTCGCTGACCTCCCCGAATCCGAACGCTATGTCTCGGAGCTCTCGGCCAAGCAGGTGTTCGATCGCCTGGCCGGCTGCTGGACCTATTGGGGCTGGAAGGGCGGCTATTTCGGCGCCTCCGAGGAAGACGCGCTAGCCTTCTATGACGAGCTGCGCTTCATGCTGGCCAAGCAGATGGTCGCGCCGAACTCGCCGCAATGGTTCAACACCGGCCTGCACTGGGCTTACGGCGTCGATGGGCCGGGTCAAGGCCACTACTATGTCGATCCCTTCACCGGCAAGCTGACGAAGTCAAAGTCCTCCTACGAGCATCCGCAGCCGCACGCCTGCTTCATCCAGGGCGTCAATGACGACCTCGTCAACGAGGGCGGCATCATGGACCTCTGGG
>JBAUUA010000099.1:0-1955 GCA_049582465.1 Bradyrhizobium sp.
CCGCCGACCGGGCTGACGCAACTGGCGAAATAGGTTTTGCCAGCTGGACGCCGCTATTTGCCGCTGAGGAAGCCCGCGCGCTCGCGCAACGCGCGCTGATCGGCTGAAGTCAGCAAGCCGATCAGGCTTTGGGCCTGTTTTGCATTGGCAGCTTTCGTGGTCACCGCCGCCGTATACATGGTCGCAAGCTCGCAGCCGGGCGGCAGCGAACCCGACAGCACCACGCCCTCTGTGCTGATGATCTCGGTCGATTGCGTGCAGCCGATCGGTCTGACGGAATCTGACTCGGCCAGATGGCGCATCGCGGTCGCGCCATTCGGATAAATCTTGAGCCGGGCAGCCACTTGGTCGGCGATGCCAAGTTGCTGCAGAACCTTTGCGACGTGAATTCCGGCCGTCGAGACCTTGGTGTCGGGAACGTAGATCGCATCCGCGGCAAGCAAGGCGGCGCGCAGGCTCGCGGCATCCCTGACGTTCACTTGCGGATCGCCGGCGCGAACCGCGAGCGCGGTCTCGACGAGACCAACGTCGGCGATCGAGGCGGGCACGACAAGATTTTCCTCCGCCAGTTTTGCGATGATGGCCGCCGTCAAGATGACGATGTCGGTCGGCATGCCCTTTCGCAGTTTATCGGCCATGGCACCGACCGCGCCGAATTCGCCTGCGATGTCGAACCCGGTCATTTCTCTGAGCATTGGTGCAAGGCTCGCGACCAGGCCCTGGGCCGCGCCGCCGCTGAGAATGTTCAGGCTTGTCATGAGCTCAATTCCATGGCCGCGATCAGGCTGTCGCGGGTGATCGGGAGACTGCGGATGCGCAATTCCAGCGCATCGTAGACTGCGTTGGCGATCGCCGCCGTGACCGGGCCGTGGGCGGCTTCACCGGCGCCGAGCGGCTCGCTGTCGGGCCGTGTGATCAGCTCGACGTCGACCTCCGGCACCTCGCTGAAGCGGAGGATCGGGTACTCCGTCCAGCTGTTGCTGGTGATGCGCCTGTCGTCGAAACGAACCCGTTCCTTCAGCACCCAGCTGGTGGCCTGGATCGCGCCGCCTTCGATCTGGTTGATGACGCCGTCGGGATTGATGGCCTCGCCGACATCGACCGCGATGGTCAGCCGCTTGACACTGATGTCCTCGGCGCCCTCGATCTCGGCGATGACCGCACAATAAGCGCCGGTGTTCTTGTAGCGCGCAAAGCCGATCCCAAAGCCGCGGCCGCTTTGTTTCTCCGGCTTCCAGTTGGCGCGTTTGGCAACGGAACGGATCACATCCCTGGCCCGCTCGTCGCGCAAATGCCGTAAGCGGAAGGCGACCGGATCCTCGCCGCGCTCGGCGGCGAGTTCGTCGAGAAAGGATTCGATCGCAAACACGTTGCCCTGCGCGCCCAGCGTCCGCAGCGCCGAGGTGCGGATCGGCATGGTCAGCAGGCGGTGGCACTCGATCTGCCATGACGGGAAATCGTACAGCGGCACCGAGTTGCGGTCGGCGCCGCCGCCATTGGCCTGCGGCGGATTGGTGGCGATGTAGCGCGGAAAGGGATTCTCCAGCTCAGTCGCCGCAAGCAGAGCCGGCTGCGCCGCGCGCCCCGGCCGTGCGGTGTGACCATTGCCCCAGATGGAATGACGCCAGTCGACGATCTCGCCTTGCGCATCGAGATCGGCCTCGATCTCGATCGCCATCGCGGCTCCGAATGGCGCGTGCGACAGCTCGTCCGCCCGCGACCACAATACGCGGACCGGCCGGCCGCCACAGGCTTTCGCCAGCAGCACCGCGTCGAGCGCGACATCGTCGGCGGCGTTGTGGCCGTAGCAGCCTGCGCCCTCCATATGCTCGACCGTGATGTTCTCGAGCGGCAATTTCAAAACCAGCGCGAGGTCGGCGCGGAGAAAATAGACGCCCTGGCTGTGGGTCCAGACATGGAGGCGGTCGCCACTCCATTGCGCCATGGCGCAGGAT
>JBAUUA010000100.1:0-3310 GCA_049582465.1 Bradyrhizobium sp.
ACTGAAAGCGTTGCTTCTTGCCCGATTGAAAGAGACGTTTGAGCGATGCTGAGCCGCTACAAAGAAAGACAGGACGGAAAGAACCGATGGCTGGTTAACTCGGCGAGTTCTGCACAGTACCGAGTGCGTCTGTCGCCATCACCTCAACATTGTATGCATCAACTCCATGCAATGATCCTACTTCCCTCTGATCATTTGCTACCGAATACCTATTTTATTGATCAGTCATACAGTCGGAGCATCTTCGTCATGATGCCCATCGCGAATCCTGTTTCGCTTACCGATGATGCTGGTCTCATCTTGGCGTACCCCCGCGGTCTCCGCTTAGTTCCTGGAGCTACAACATGCCCCGCCTTCCTCTTCGCACGCTGGACGACGCACCTGATGCCGCAAAGAACGGGCTTGAACTCTCGCAGAAGGCAAATGGCTTCTTGCCAAATCTCGTACGGCTCCTTGCCAACGCCCCCGTTGCTCTTGAGGCCTATCAGACATTGTCTGGGATCAATGCGCGCAGCGGGCTGAGGCTCGCCGAGCGCGAGGCTATACAGATTACGGCTGCCGCCACGCATGGCTGCGGATTCTGCGTCGCCGGCCATACAATCGTAGCTTACAAGCGCGCGCACCTCTCTGAAACCGTAGTCAACGCGCTGAGAAATAGCGATCACGTTCCGGACGAACGGCTGAACGCAATCGCGGAGTTTACGCGCGCTGTCATTCGAACCCGAGGCAACGTCAACGACGAAGAATTGAAGGCGTTTCAAGAAGCAGGGTTTACCGATGCGAACGCGCTGGAAGTCGTGCTCGGCGTCAGTCTCGCCACGTTATGCAACTTCGCCAACAACCTCGGCCGGTCCGAATTAAATCCGGAATACGTGCCATATGCCTGGACCAATCCGATCGCAGCTGCAGCAGAATAGTCCCGTCCCATGCGACAACTCCAAGAAGCAATACTCCCCATCAGCTTGCGGACGTGGCTCGATGCTACGGCACATAACCTTGACACAGCGCCGGATAACGCGGCGGCGTTGTTGCCGAAGCTCGCCGAAGCCGGGCTCTTCGGGCTCGGCGTCCCGGCTCTGCTTGGCGGTCACGGCGGTCATGTGCACGATGCCATTGCCGGGGTCGCTGCCGTTTCTGAGCGCTCGCTCGCAGCGGGCTTCGTGTTCTGGAGCCACCGCACGTTCATCGAATATCTCTTGCAGTCTCCTAATGAGGCTCTGCGTGACAGGTTGTTGCCAGATCTGCTGTCGGGAAGTCGCGCCGGCGCGACCGGCCTTTCAAACGCGATGAAGTTTCTCTCCGGCATCGAAGGGCTTCAGATCAAGGCGACCAAGAGCGACGGCGCACTGCGCGTCGATGGCCAGCTTCCATGGGTCACTAACCTTCGTGTGTCCGGATTCGATGTGGCATCAGCCATCCAGGCCGACGGCAACAACCCCGCGTTCGTCGCCAGCCTGTCATCGGAGGATATCGGTCTTGAGCGATCTGGCGATCTGGACCTTATGGCGATGCGCGCGACCAGCACGGCTGCGGTCAAGATCGATAACGTTCGGATCGGCGTTGACCGCATCCTTCACCACAATGCCGGCGAATGGCTCCCGAAGGTGCGCCCGGCTTTTCTGGGCTTGCAATGCGCCATGGCGATTGGCCTTGCGCGCCGATCCATTGCAGAGACCACAAGCAGGCTCAAGAAAGGCCACGATATTCTGCGCGAGCCGTCCGGGGCGCTCACGAATGCTCTCGTGAAAGCCGAGACTCAGTTACACGAGGGATTGCGCGACAAGTCGTTCGAACGGTCGCCGGAGAAGCTGTTCGAGCTACGCATTGGCTTCGCCGCAATCGCGGCGAGAGCTGTGCAGCATGAACTTTCGGCTGCCGGCGGCAGGGCGTATCTCACCCAGCCTGGTGCGGGCTTTCAACGACGGCTGCGAGAAGTCACCTTCCTTCCGATCATCACGCCGAGCCTGGTTCAACTCAAATCCGCTCTGTACACGTGGCAACAGGCGCAACTCATCAGTGAGATCGCATGACCGCCCAGCCGGTTCTCGAAGCGAGCAATATTGGCCTTCTCTATCCGGGCGAGAGCCATGCTGTGCTTCAAAGCTTCGATTTCGCGCTTGGGGCCGGGGAGACTGTCAGCATTCTCGGCTCGAGTGGTGTCGGCAAATCCAGCCTGCTGCGCGTGCTGGCTGGGTTGCAGCGACCGACCGATGGAACCGTGCGCATGAATGGCTTGCCGCTGCACGGTGTGGACCCGCGTGTGTCCATCGCCCTCCAGGACCCGAGCCTCTTGCCGTGGCTGTCGCTCGAGCGGAACGTCGCCTTTGGTCTCAGCTTCAAGCGTCAGCCGCGTCTGTCGCGCGAGGAAAGCCGCGCACGTGTCGATGCGGCGATTAATGCGGTAGGCTTGTCGCATGCACGTCGGCTTTTTCCGGATCAGTTGTCGGGCGGCATGGCACAGCGCACGGCGCTGGCGCGGTGCCTCGCCCGAAAACCCGAAATCCTTCTGCTCGATGAGCCGTTTGGCGCACTTGACGAAGTAACGCGCAGTGAAATGCAGCATTTGCTGTTGAAGATCGTGCACGATTCCCGGACGGCGGCTGTCCTGATCACCCACGATATCGACGAAGCTCTCCTTGTCTCCGATCGCCTTCTTCTGCTGGGCGGCGCTCCCGCCCGACCTGTCGAAGCCACGGGAAGACTTCGTTGCCGAACTTGGAACGATCCGGGTCGAAATACTGACGACGTTACGAAACGCGGCTCGCCGCAACTGATCGAGGCGCCAATCCATGTCCATTGATGCCGTTTCCCGCCGCGAGATAATGAAACTCGCTGCACTGTTTACCGCATCCGGCGCCCTCCCGCTCCTGCGCAGCTATGAGGCCCGCGCGCAGGAAGCCGATGCGCCGGTGCGGATTGGCTACCTCCCTATTACGGATGCCACGCCGCTGCTGGTCGCTCATGGCAGAGGATACTTTGAAGCCGAGGGTCTTAAAGCCGAAAGGCCGGTGATGCTGCGGACCTGGGCGCAGGTGCTGGAAGCCTTCATCTCGGGGCAGGTCAATGTCGTTCATTTGCTTTCACCGATGACTGTGTGGGCGCGCTTCGGCAGCAAGGCGCCCGCGAAAGTTGTCGCCTGGAATCATACCTGTGGCTCCGGCCTCAGCCGTCGGCCCTAGGATCAACAGCGTCAAGGAACTGGGCGGCAAGACAGTCGCAATTCCATTCTGGTATTCGATCCATAACGTCGTGTTGCAAATCTTGCTGCGCGAGAACGGCTTGACCCCGGCATCAAAACGGACCGGCGATC
>JBAUUA010000101.1:0-4263 GCA_049582465.1 Bradyrhizobium sp.
GCAGTGCATCGAGCGACGGGCCGACGAAGGTGATACCTTCCTCGGCCGCGCGCCGCGCCAGATTGGCGTTCTCGCTCAGGAAGCCGTAGCCGGGATGAATGGCGTCGCAGCGAGCCTCCTTGGCGACCGCGATGATGCGCTCGATGTCGAGATAGGCCGCGGCGCCCGCGCGGCCGAGCGGATGGGCTTCGTCCGCCTTGCGTACATGCAGCGACGTGGCGTCGTCAGCGGAATACACCGCGACCGCCACGATCCCGAGTTCCGAGGCCGCGCGCGCGATCCGAATGGCGATCTCGCCGCGATTGGCAATGAGCAGTTTCCTGAAAAGTCGGTCACGCATTGAGGAGGGCACCTAACTCTTGTTTCTTGACCTTGCCCGTTGCCGTCATCGGCAGGGCATCGACGATACGGACTTCCGGCACCTTGAACACCGCCATGCGCTCGCGGCACCAGTCTTCGATCGATTGCGACGTGACGCTGGCGGCGGCCTCCGGCTTCAGCAGGACGAAGGCCACCGGCACCTGTCCGCGTTCCTCATCGGCCCGCGGCACCACGCCCGAACCCACGATGGCGGGATGCTGGCCGAGCAGCGCTTCCACTTCGCCGGGAAACACACTCATGCCCTTGACCTTGATCATCTCCTTGCGGCGGCCGAGATAATGCAGGTAGCCGTCCTCGTCGATCACGCCGATGTCGCCGGAATGCAGCCAGCCGTTGCGCAGCGTGTCCGCAGTGGCCTCCGGCTTGTTCCAGTAGCCCTTGAGCAGCGACGGCGTCCGGCAGCAGATTTCGCCTTCCGCGCCGAGCGGAAGAATCCCGCCGGTCTCGAAATCGCAGATCTTGAATTCGGTGCCGGGCACCGGCAGACCCACGAAGGTCGGTCGCGATTTCAGATCGAAATCATCGTCCTGCATGCCAGTGGTGAAACTGTCGGAGGTGTGGGTTTCCGTCATGCCCCAGGCGGATTCGGCAAGCACCGTGCCAACGAGTTTCTGCCAGCGGCGGCGATAGTCCATATTCAACTTCTTGACGAACGACACGACGCGTACGTTGCTCAGCGAGCTCAGATCGAATTCGCTGAACCGCGGATGATCCATCAGTTCCAGCGCCGCATCTACCGGCATCGCGGTTGCCGTTACCTTATAGCGCTGCACCGCCCCCATCACCGCGACCGGGTCCCATCGCGTCAGCAGCACCAGCGTCGAGCCGTTGAACACCGGAAAAATCAGGCACATGTTCTCGCCGGCGATCCAGAATTCCGGAAAGAAACTCAGCGAAATGGAGTTTTCCGGCGGCGGCGCCAGCGAGGTGTTCGACGCGGCCGTGTATATCATGTCACGCTGGGTATGGATGCATCCCTTCGGCATACCCGTGGTGCCGCCGGTGTAATTGAGCGCCGCGACATCATCGAGCGACGCGCCGTCGGGATAGGATGGCATATCGATCTTCGCGAGCGCCGGCATCATATCGACCGCATCCGGGCAGGTGATTTTGGGCGCAAGCGTGGTTGCGGGCGCCGGAATTTCGGGCCGGCCCGGCATCACTTCGGCGAGGCTCGTCACAATGAGCCTGTGCAGCCTGGTCTCGGCCAGCACCTCGCGCACCACCGGCATCAGCTGATCGAGCGCGACGATAGTCTCCGAGCCGCAGTCGCTCACTTGGTAGCCGAGTTCGAACGCCTTCGAGAGCGGACTGACCGGACAGTGAACCGCGCCCAGCTTCAGGATACCGAAGAAGGCAATGTGAAATTGTGGGCAGTTCGGCATGAAAACCGAAACGCGGTCGCCTTTTCTCACGCCTTGCTGCGCCAGTAGTGTCGCGAAGCGATCGCTTTGACGATCAAGATCGCCGTAGGTCGTCACGGCGCCATAGAAAATCACCGCGGGCTTATCAGGCCGAAGGCGCGCCCAGGTGCGCAAATACTCGGTCAGCGGCTTCTCGCCATGGGGATAGGCGATCTCGTGCGCCAGATCCTTTGGCCAGGCCTTATGATAGAGACCGCGCAGGGTTTCGAGATATTGTTCTTCTTCAATCATTTGTTGCTGGGGCATGAACGGCCTCGTCAGGCTGTGGCGGAAGATAGCGGCTGGATGGTCTCGGCGAGATGGCAGGCGACAATCTGATTCGGGGCCAGCGCCCGGTCGACAGGCGACGTGGTCCGGCAGATGTCGATGGAGTGGGGGCAGCGTGGATTGAACTTGCACCCCGGCAGCGGCGCCATGGCGCTGCCGATCTCGCCATGAATGATGCCAACCGGCGGCCGGTGATCGGGATCGGGCCGCGGCACCGAGGCGAGCAGCGCCTTCGTGTAGGGATGCATAGGACGCGAGAACACCGCTTCGGTCGGGCCGAGCTCCGCCATGCTGCCGAGATACATCACGCCGACGCTGGAGCTGAAATGCTCGACCAGCGCAAGATCGTGAGCCACGATGAGATAGGTCAGCCCGAACTCGTCCTGGATGTCGGCGAGAAGATTGAGGATCTGGGCGCGGATCGAGACGTCGAGCGCGGAAATCGGCTCGTCCAACACCATGAAAGACGGCTTCAGCGCGAGCGCCCGTGCGATCGCGATGCGCTGGCGCTGGCCGCCGGAGAATTCGTGCGGATAGAGATCGGCCGCCGTCTTCGGAAGCCCCACCACGTCGAGCACTTCGGCGACGCGCTGGCGCCGACTGGCACGATCGCCGATGCCGTGCGCCATCAACGGCTCGGCGATGATGGTGTGCACGCGCAGACGCGGATTGAGCGACGAATAGGGATCCTGGAAAACCGCTTGCGCCTCGCGACGATAGGCATGCAGGGCCGTCGATGACGCCTTGGCGAGGTCGGCACCGTGAAACAGGATTTCCCCCGACGTCGGCTTCTCGAGACCGAGCACCAGCTTCGTCACCGTGGTCTTGCCGCAGCCGGATTCCCCGACCAGGGCGAAGGTCCCGCCGCGGCCAATCGAAAAACCGACGTTCTCGACCGCGCGCACGATGCCGCCGCCGCGCACCGCAAACCGCTTCGTCAGGTTGCGGATTTCGAGCAGCGGCGCGGCAGGTGCGAGCGATGGATCCGTCATGGTCATGGTCATGGCCGCGGCTCGGCCAGCCAGCAGGCCGCCTTGTGGCCCGTGGAAACTTCGAACTGCGGCGGATAGTCATCGCAGCGCGACATCCGCTGCGGGCAGCGCGCGGCGAAGCGGCAGCCCCTGGGCGGATCGACCAGGCTCGGCGGCTGGCCGGCGATGGCCTCCAGCCGACGCCGCTTGCGGCCGAGATGAGGAATCGAATTCAGCAGGCCGCGGGTATAGGGATGGGCGGGATTGCGGAACATTTCGCGGACGTCGCCGCTCTCCACCACCCGGCCCGCATACATTACGGCGACGCGATGGCAAATCGCCGCCGCGACGCCGAGATCGTGGGTGATCATGATGATGCCGACGCCGGTGTCGCGCTGCAGCTCGCGGAACAGTTCCATCATCTGGACCTGGATCGTGACGTCGAGCGCGCTGGTCGGCTCGTCCGCAATCAGCAGCCGCGGCGAGCACGCGATCGCCATGGCGGTGACCACGCGCTGGCGCATGCCGCCGGAAAACTGGTGCGGATAATCGTCGATGCGTTTCGCCGGCGATGGGATGCGGACGCGGGACAGCACGGCCTCGACCGCCTTGCGGACCGCACTGCGGCCCTTGGCCAGATTGTGATAGCGGAACGGCGCGCCGACTTGGTCGCCGATGGTGAACACCGGATTGAGCGACGTCAGCGGATCCTGCGAAATCATCGAAATCCGGCGGCCGCGCCAGTCGCGGACCATCGCGTCTTCGCTCAGCTTCACCAGATCGGTGCCGTCGAGCGTGATGGAGCCTTCGACGATGCGGCCGCTCGGCTTCGGCAGCAGACGCAGCATCGAGAGGCTGGTCATGGTCTTGCCGGAACCGGATTCGCCGACAATACCGAGCGTTTCGCCTTCGGCCACCTCGAGGTCGACCCCGTCGACGGCGCGGACGACGCCGCGCTTGAGATAGAGATATGTCTTGAGGTTCTCGACCTTGAGCAGGGGCGGACGCGGCAGGGACGACGCGACGGCTGTGGCTTCGGTCATGTCAAAGCTGCCTTCGCCGCGGATCGAGCGTATCGCGCAGCCAGTCGCCGATGAGATTGGCGGACAGGCAGGTCAGCATGATCGCAACACCGGGCAGCGTGATCGCCCACCAGGCATTGGTGATGTAGTTGCGAGCATCCGCCAGCATCAGCCCCCAGGATACGTCCGGGCTCTGGA
>JBAUUA010000102.1:0-2988 GCA_049582465.1 Bradyrhizobium sp.
GCGGTCGCGGCGGCTTCCACCGTCATGTCGCAATCGGTCAAGGGCGGAATCGCCGACGAGCTGCTGGCCAAGGGCATTGCGGAAGTTCGCGCCAAGCTGAACTGACGAATTACGCTTCGTATCGACAACAAGCCGGCGCGAGACGATCGCGCCGGTTTTTTTATTCGCCTATTTCTTCTTCCGCGCGGCTCGCGACGGCCGTTCCGGCGTCAGCGCCTGCGGATCGAAGCCGATATAGAAGATGTAGGAATCGCCGGTCGCGCCCGGCGGCACCGGATAGACCACGTCTTCCGCCACCAGGCTGAACGGCACGCTGTTGTCAGCGTTCATCGTCACCGTGGTCCGGAACACCTTGGTGGCGATCGTCTTTTCCTGCACACCGCCCTGCACCACGGCGACGCGAATCGGAATCTCGACCGTCTGCGGCGCTCCGGCCGGGCCGACGATGACGCGGCCGAGAATGCCGATCCGCGCGGTGATCTGGTCGCCGTTCTTGGTGCAATCGCGCGCGGTGCGCGAGATCGTGGCCTGATAGCGCAGATCGTTGCCAACCGCCTCCTTGCCCGGCGCGCCCACCGCATAGGTCGACGCCCCGGCACGGATGGTGACGGGAGGACAGCTCAGTTCGTTGTCCACCGGCGGCGGCGCGGCTTCGCCGACGGCCTGCGACTTCGAGCCGAACAGCTGGCTGAACCGGCTGCCGATCGAGGGGCTGGAGCTGCTATCGGACGCGGCGCCGAGCGAGCTGCCACCACCGCAGCCCGACAGACAAGCGCCCGCCATTGCCAGCGCCAGCGCCGTGCGCAGACGGCCCCTCCGGCCCATCGTCCGCATCATCAGCCTGTTACGCATCATCCAGAAATCCCCAAGACGTCCCGCAAAAAGCTGCTTCCCTGCTCAGGAGAGCGCGCGGCCGGCGGGTTATACCAGCGCAATGACGGCGAACCCAAGGCGGGTGCCACAATCTCGAAACGAAGGCTTAACCGCGAAAATCCTCGTGCAAAAGGCCAAACAGCAAATGATCCTGCCAGACGCCGTTGATGCAGAGATAGCGCCGCGCCAGCCCCTCGCGGGTAAAGCCGCATTTCTCCAGCACCCGGATCGACGGCGCATTGGAGGGAATGCAGGCGGCCTCGATGCGGTGCAAATTCAGCTCGCCGAACAGCGACGGCAGCAGCACGCGCAGCGCCGCCGTCATGTAGCCGCGGTGCGCATGGGGCTGGCCGACCCAGTATCCGATGGTGCCGGCCTGCACGATGCCACGGCGGACATTGGCGAGCGTGATGCCGCCGATCATGGCGCCGTCGGTTTCCCGGAAAATGATGAAGGGATAGGAGCGGTCGGCGGCGATATCCTCGGCATAGCGGCGCAGCCGCCGCCGGAAGCCGGAGCGGGTCAGATCGTCGGAGGGCCAGATCGGCTCCCAGGGGGTGAGATATTCCCGGCTATATTCGCGCAAATGCGCCCATTGCAGGAAATCGGACATCTGCGGCGCACGCAGCAACAGCCCCTGCCCGCGTGGCGCGAGCGCGGCCGGTCCGCTGGATGGAAGTCGAAACAGGGCCATTTCTGCTACTCCCCGCTATCCTATCCCGATCGCCGCGCGAGCCGCCCTCAATGCAGCAGCGACTTCGCCTTTGACCGGGTCAATCCTTCCGCAAAAGACACCGCCGTGTCCAGACCCCTTCCACTGCCGAGCGCCACGACCGCCGGGCGGCTGCGCGACAACAGGCCGCGCGCGGCATTCCGGGTCGATTCGACGCTGACGGCGTCGATCCGGGCCACCAGCTCTTCCACCGTCAAGGGCCGCCCATAGGCCAGGATATGGCGCGCCAGCTGCTCGGCGCGCGACGAGCAGCTTTCCAGCGCCATCAGCAGCCCCGCCTTCATCTGCGCCTTGGCCCGGGCGATTTCGGCTTCCGTCAGGGTCTCCACGGCGTCGTTGATGACGTCGACGATCACTTCCATCATCTCGGGCGCATCGCCCGGATCGGTGCCGGTATAGAGCCCGAAAAAGCCGGTGTCGCTGTAGGGCGCATGGAAGGTGTAGATCGAATAGCACAGCCCGCGTTTCTCGCGTACTTCCTGGACCAGCCGCGACGACATCCCGCCGCCGAGCGTGTTGGTGAAGACCTGCAGGGAAAACAGCGAGAGGTCGGTCTGCGGCACGCCTTCCAGCGCCAGCGTCAGATGCGCCTGTTCGAGTTCGCGATGCACCACGCGCGAGCCGCCCTTGCCGAACATCGCTCCTTGCGGCTTCGGCGCCGGCGTGGCGTCGAAGCTCTTGAAGCGCTCGGCGACCTCTTCCACCACCCGCTTGTGATCGACCGCGCCGGCGGCGGCCACCACCATGTCGGGGCCGCGGTAATGCGTCGAAAGATAGCCGCGCAGCGTATCGCGATCGAAACCCTTGAGGGTTTTCGCGGTGCCGAGCAGCGAGCGGCCCATCGGTTGTTCCGGATAACAGAGCTCGTTGAGATGCTCGAACACCACGTCGTCGGGCGTGTCCTGCGCAGCACCGATCTCCTGCACGATGACGTTCTTCTCGCGCTCCAGTTCGTCCGGCACGAAGGACGGATTGGCGAGAATGTCGGAGAGCACGTCGAGCGCCAGCGGCACGTCGGCCTTCAGCACCCGCGCGTAATAGGCGGTGGTCTCGGTCGAGGTGCCGGCGTTGAGATCGCCGCCGACCGCCTCGATTTCCTCGACGATTTCGCGCGACGAGCGCCGCGTCGTGCCCTTGAACGCCATGTGTTCGAGCAGATGCGAAATGCCGTGCTCGTTCGGCTTTTCGTCGCGGCCGCCGACGCCGGCCCAGACGCCGAGCGCCGCGGTTTCCAGATGCGGCATGGTGTCGGTGATCACCGTGAGGCCCGAGGGAAGCTTGGTGACATCGACGCTCATCCGGCAACTCCCTGCTTCGCGGCGCGGCTGACCGAGCGCACGAATCGTTCGACTTCTACCTGGTCGTTCTTCATGACCGTAATG
>JBAUUA010000103.1:0-15981 GCA_049582465.1 Bradyrhizobium sp.
ACACCATCAAGCGCTATTTGACCGAGAAGTACGGCATCAACGGCACCGATCTCGTTACCGTCGGCTATGGCAAGAGCAAGCCGAAGGATCCGAACGCGCCGATGGACCCGATCAACCGCCGCGTCGAGGTCGTCAACATGGACACCAAGACCGCGTCGAAGTGACGGATGCGACGCTGGGGTTCTGCCGGGATCGCCGATCGCTCCCGGAGATGGCCGTGCGCATTCAGGGTTTCCACCGTGCTTATATCCAGCTCTGGAACAGCATCAGCCGGTTGAACGTCGTCATCGACGTTCCGACAAAGGCGGCGGTGATCGGCAGCATCGCGACAAAGCCCGCGAATGCAACCGCGACAAAGCCCCACAGCAGCGAGCGCGGAGTACTGCCGCGCCTGAACACATAGACCAGCGCGAGAGAAGCCAACGTCGCCGCCGGCAGATAATAATAGATGAAGCCAAGCGTCCGCGGCAGCAAAGCCCAGGCGAGCCAGGTCCCGAAATAGAATGACAGGATCAGGAAGGCATCATAGCGGCGCGTCGCGATCCAGTCGCGCAGGCAATGGCCGAGCGCGGGCAGTGCCGGCCACAGCAGCAGCGGATTGCCGAGGAACACCACGGCCGCGATCCTGTCGTCGCCGATTTTGTCGAAGAGATACCAGACCGGCCGCACCAGAAACGGCCAGCTCGGCCACGAGCTCATATAGGTGTGCCCCGCGATGGCCGTCGTGGTGTTGTCGCTGAAGATGCGGCGCTGCGCTTCCCAGAGGTCGGGAAGCGAAAGCCCATAGAGCGGAACGAATGTAGCGAGGTAGACGATCGCCGGGATGAGCACGAAGCACGCGGCGAAATGATACCATCTGAAACCGGGCCACAGGTCGGGCTGGTACCAGTCGAAGGCGTTGCCGTCGCCGAACTGCGTGCGCCAGCCTTGCATCAGGCGGATCACGGCCACGATGATGATCGACACGGCAAGCGCGAACAAGCCGCTCCATTTGCACGCAGTCGAGAGACCGAAGCCGAGGCCGGCGAGCGCGAACCAAAAATGCGGGCGCGTCTTGCGAAAGCCCTGCATGAACGCCGCGATCGCGAACAGGCTGAAGGCCAGCGCGAAAATATCCAGCATCGCGATCCGCGACTGCACGAACAGCATCTGGTTGAAAAAGGCGAGCAGGGCCGAGGCGATGGCCGGTCCGTGCGCTGCGAACAGCGCGAGGCCGCAGAGGTACATCGCCACGATCGCAAGCGATCCGAACAATACGCCCGGATAGCGCCAGCCCAGCGGCTCATCTCCGAAGGCGCGGATCGACAGCGCAATCAGCTGTTTTGCCAGCGGCGGATGCATCGGATTGAGCATCGGCTGCGGCATCACCGGCTCCAGCATCTGGCGCGCGGCAGGCACGTAATGCACTTCGTCGAAATAGAATTTTTCCGGCGTGGTGACGCCGACCAGGAGGGCAAAATGCGCGGCGAGAAACAGGATGACGGCAATGATGGCGGTCCACGCCGCCGAAATATCGGGAACAGAAGGTGATTCGCGCACGAAGTTCACAGATCGATGGCGTTGCAAGCAAATCGAGTGTGGGCGGGCAATATCTTGATGTCCATTGCTTTGAACGTAATTCGAATTCGCGGTCACTAACCGTCGGGCTCATCAGGCGCGCCTTGTGGCAAATCTGCAACATTCGGTGTGTGCGCGATCCGGTACGGTAACGGGATCAATCAATCGGCAGTGAAATGAATTTGCGTTACGGCCTTCTCTATATCTGCTCGCTCTGTCTTGCGGTGGTGCTTGCGGGAAATCCCGCTTGCGCGCAGACGCGCGTCGGCCAAGCGGCCGTCATCCAGAACGAAGTCGTCCGCGTCGCGGGATCGGCAACCAGCCAGATCAATGTCGGCGATGGCGTCAACCGCGACGAAATCGTGCGCACCGGCCTCGACAGCGCGGCGCGGCTGGTGATGGCCGACAGCACCAATCTGTCGCTCGGCCCGGGCGCGTCGATCAAGCTCGATCGCACCGTGTTCGACGACGAACATACCTATCGCGACATTGCCGTCAGGCTGACGACCGGAGCGTTTCGCTTCGTCACCGGACATTCGGAAAAGACCGCCTACAAGATCGTCACACCGCTGGCGACGATCGGCGTGCGCGGCACCGTGCTGGATATTCTGTCCCAGCGCAGCAAGACCACCGTGGTGCTGCAGGAAGGCGCCTCGCGCGTCTGTACCCTGAGCTTTCAGTGCATCGAGCTGACGCAGCCCGCCGATACCGCGATCATTACGCTTACGGGCGGCAAGGCCACGATTCACAAGACCAATCATTCGTCGTGGAATTTCGCCGCGAACTGCGCAGCGGCGGCCGGACTTTGCACGGTCACCCAATATGCCGATGCCGCACCCCCGGTGACGACGCCGGTCGATGACGGCAGCGATCCCAACATGCTGTGCGGGCGCTGACGATGGCAAAGCTCCGCCGATACATTGTCCTTTCGGCCGCGCTCGCGGCGATCTCGTTTTTGGCGACGCACACCCTTCCGGCATCCGCGCAGACGCCGACACCTACGCCCACCTATTCTCCAAGCCCTACACCCTCACCTTCGGCGAGTCCGACGCCCTCGCCTTCGCCGTCTGCGAGTCCATCGCCGACGCCGACCGGCGCCGGATCCAGCGGCGGCTCGATCGGCGACCTCGGCAACCAGCGCTTCAACCAGATGATCACCAATCGCGTGCTCGGCACGGTGCTGCTCGGCGTCAACGAGCAGATCAATTGCAGCGACTGCATCAGCGCGTTCGGCTCGGCGGGATCATTCTCGGCCGGCGTCCACGGCCGCAAGGAAATCACGCCGAATTTGTCGCTGCTGGCCGGCATCGCCTATACCCAGTACAGCGAAGGCGGCTACAGCGTCACCAGCGCGCCGATCGGCGCGTTCGCGCTGCGCTACGATTTCACCGACTGGGGATCGTCCCGGCCGTTCTTCGACGTCGGCGCCGTCCTGACACCGTGGGAGAAGGTGCGCTATCGCCGCAGCTACACGACGAGTCTCGGCGCGGTAAGCGTCGACGGCCAGACCGATGCCGCCAATTACGGCGCCTATGGCCGCGCCGGCTGGATCAGCCGGCTTTCGCCGCGCGACGAGGTCGCAGCATCCATCGAAGTCTGGCAGTTGTGGCAGCGGGTGAGCGGTTATGCGGACCAGGCGTCGGCATTCAATCCCTTCGACGCGACGATTGCGACCGGCACCGATCGAACCAGCCTGGTCAAGATCGGCGGCCAATGGACGCATCTGTTCGGCAATGTCGAGGGCAACATCAACGGCGGATGGGTGCAGTCGTTCGCGACCCATTCCGGCATCGTCGCCACCGTGACCGGCGACGGCACGGTGGTGCCGACGATCGGCAACCTGGGCTGGTTCGAATATGGCGGCCGGCTCGGCTTCCGCCTCGCCAAGGGCTGGGTCGCCGACCTCTTCGCCAACGGCACGCTGGGCCCTCAGCCGGTCGGCAACACCATCCATGGCGGCGTCGGATTGCGCGTCAACTATTAGCGCAACCCGTCCCGCGACCTTACGGCGCCTACGCCGCTGACTTGCCCTCATAAGCCCGCTTCATGCCGGCGATATCCAGCTTGACCATCTGCAGCATGGCGGCCATCGCCCGCTGCGCGCCGGCCTTGTCGGGACCGCCGAGATATTGCACCAGCGCGGTCGGCACGATCTGCCAGAACACGCCGTAACGATCCTTCAGCCAGCCGCAGCGTTCGGCCTGGCCGCCGTCGGCCAGCAGCGCGTCCCACAAGCGATCGACCTCGGCCTGATCGGCGCAGTCGATCTTGAAGGAGACCGCATGGGTGTATTCGAACCGTCTGCCACCGTTCAGCGCCATGAAGCGCTGGCCGGCCAGCGTGAACTCTACCACCAGCACCGAGCCGGCCTTGCCGCCCGGGCTGTCGATGCTGTTCTTCTGCACCTTCTCGATCCGCGAATCCGGCAGCAGCGAAACGTAGAAATTCGCGGCCTCCTCGGCCTCGCCGTCGAACCACAGGCAGGGCGAAATTTTTGACATTCGTGTACTCCGTTGCGCGAGCTTCGATCAAGCGGCGGCCGTCTGCGCCGCCGAAGCAGCCGCAACGTCCATCCACATCACTTCCCAGATGTGGCCGTCGGGATCCTCGAAACTGCGGCCATACATGAAGCCGTAATCCTGCTTCGGGCCCGGGTCGATCACGCCGCCTGCCGCCTGGGCGTTGCCTACCATATCGTCGACGGCGGCGCGGCTGTCGGCGGACATGCAGATCAAGACCTCGCTCGAAGTCCTGGCGTCGGCGATCTTCTTCGGCGTGAACTGGCGGAATTTGTCAGGAGTCAGCAGCATGACGTAGATGGTTTCGGAAAACACCATGCAGGAGGCGGTTTCGTCGCTGAATTGCGCGTTCTTCTCGGCGCCGATCGCCTGATAAAAGGCGGTCGCGCGGACGAGATCGCCGACCGGCAGATTGATGAAGATCATTTTAGCCATTGAGAGCTCCTTTTGGCGCGTGATGGCCCAAGGACGAACGGGCAATCGGCAATCCGACACCGGATTTGGATTTTTTTAATTGGCGCGAATCGGCCCGATTTCGTCATGGCCGGGCTTGTTCCAGTCATGACGGCCGAATGAATAGCGGCTCGAAGTTACGTCGCGGTCGGTGCCGGCATGGTGAGGAAGGCGCGCGTCACGTGCCAGAACAAATGCCGGTTGGTCGCGAGCGTGACCGAATGCGCGGTGCCCGGCAGGATCACGAACTGGCGGTCGCCGTTCGGCAGCAGGTTGAAGAACTCCTCGAGATCGGCGACGGTCGCGATCCCGTCATATTCGCCGCGCACCAGCAGCACCGGCGACAACACCTTGTCCGGCTTCACCACCGGCAGGTTGGCGGTCATGTCGAGATAGGTGCCGGTCGGTACCTGGTCGCCGAACTGCATCTCCGCATCCGCCAGCGCCTCGACGGCGGCGGCTTCGCTGGTGCCGGACTTGTCGCGGGTGGCGATCGAGCGGATCATGTCGCGGTCGCGCTTGCGCATGTTGTGGGAACGATAATAGGCGAGCTGCTCGGCGCGCTTGGTCAGGGTCGGCGATCCCTCGCCCTTGTAGGTGAAGGCGGCGAACACCAGCCGGTCGGCGCGCTCGGGCTGCGCCATCGCATAGGCGCCGGCACGTAGCGCGCCGGAGGACTCGCCGAGGAAATGGAATTTTTGCCGGCCGGTCTCGCGGGTCGCGATTTCGGCCGCCGCCTTCAGGTCCTCGACCCCGCTGCCGATATCGGCATTGCCGGAGGTGCGTCCCGACTTGCCGTAGTTCTCGTGATCCATGGTCCAGCAGTCGAAGCCGTAGCGGGCGAATTCGTTCATGACCGAATATTCGCCGTGGCCGGGCACGTTGAGATCGAACACCCGCGAGGAGACCGACGAGCCGTGCACGAAGAAGATCACCGGCCGCGACGGTTCGCCGGGTTTCGGCGCGCCCAGCCGCTTGCGATACATCCACAAGGGCACGTCGCCCTTCTTGGCCCAATATTCGCTGCTCCAGATTTCGCTGCCGTCCACGGTGGCAGCGGCCGCATCCTGCGCCGGCAAGGCACCGGCGAGACTTCCGGCCAAGAGACCAAGGCCCGTGCCCTTGATGAACGCGCGCCGCGGCAACGGGTGATCGAGCTTCGCCATGCTTCTCTCCCTTTTATCTTTTCTATCTTTTGTCATTCCGGGGCGCACGCGAAGCGAGCGAACCCGGAATCTCGAGATCCCGGGTTCACACTGGCGCGCGCCCCGGGATGACTAGCGTCATTTCGTCTCCGCGGGATCGCGGTGCACGGGATCGACCCACAGCACCGTCTCGGGTTTCTCCACCGGCTCGATGTCCAGATTGATCGCGACCGCCTGGCCGTCGCTGCGCACCAGCACGCATTCCAGCACCTCGTCGCGGCTGGCGTTGATCTCCTGGTGCGGCACATAGGGCGGCACGAAGATGAAATCGCCGGGACCCGCTTCCGCGGTGAATTGCAGATGTTCGCCCCAGCGCATCCGCGCCTTGCCCTTCACGACGTAGATGATGCTTTCGAGGTGACCGTGATGATGCGCGCCGGTCTTGGCGTCGGGCTTGATGGTCACGGTGCCCGCCCACAATTTCTGCGCGCCGGCGCGGGCGAAGTTGATGGCGGCTTTGCGATCCATTCCGGGCGTAGAGGGTACGTTGGGATCGAGTTGGTTGCCGGGGATGACCCGAACGCCGTCGTGCTTCCAGCGCTCCGCATCGTTGTGATCGTGAGAGTGATCGGCGTGGGTGTGATCGTGAGTCATCGCGTCTCGCCTTTTTCGGGAATTCGTCATGCGAACGGTACCGAAAACCCCGCGGGCAATCCAGCGCTAACGGAACTTTTCGCGCCGCCGAGACTTGTCTCGGTGAAGCAAAAGACAACGGAGAAATTCAATGGGTAGCACGGCAGACAAGGTCAAGGGCGCCACCAATGAGGCGATCGGCAAGGCCAAGCAGGGCGTCGGCGAAGCCGTCGGTTCCGACCGCCTTGAGGGCGAAGGCGTGATCCAGGAAATCAAGGGCAAGGGCCAGAAGGCCGTCGGCGATGCCAAGGAAGCCACCAAGGACGCCGTCAACAAGGCGGCGGCTTCGGCAAACAAGAATCTCTGATCGGCTCTGGTCGATCGACAGCGAAAGACCGGCCCTTGCGGCCGGTCTTTCTGTTTCTCAACATCGTCATGATGGCGGGGCTTGTCCCGGGCGCGAATTCAGGCGCCAGCGACCCTACTTCACCGCCAGCAGTTCCACGTCGAACATCAGCGTCGCATTCGGCGGAATCACGCCGCCGGCGCCGCGCGCGCCGTAGCCGAGCGCGGGTGGAATGATCAGCGTGCGCTTGCCGCCGACCTTCATGGTGGCGACGCCTTCGTCCCAGCCGGCGATCACCCGGTGCTGCCCGATCGGAAATTCGAACGGCTCGTTGCGGTCGACCGAGGAGTCGAACTTCTTGCCCTTCTTGCCGTCCTCGTAAAGCCAGCCGGTGTAATGCATGACGCAGATCTGACCGGGTTTCGGCGATGCGCCTGATCCAACCGTGGTGTCGATAATCTGCAAGCCTGAGGGTGTCGTCATGGTTTTTCCTGCGGTCTGGGCCACTGCTATGGTCGGTACACACGCCAATATCCACGCTGCGACCGTCATCGCGATCGCGGCCAGCATCGGAATTCCTGCACGCTTGAGACGTCGCATCCTCGGGCACCTTCCGTTTTACGTATCGGAAGCGTGTCTAGCGCAACGAGAACGGGGTTGGAAGCCCATTTAGCGCACGCATAGCCGCAACAACCCACCCTATTGCGAGCACGAGGCTCAGCGATCAGGCGGCCCGGGAAACCCGAGCCGCCGCCGAAGCCACTTCCTCGGTGATGACGGAGAATTTCGTCAACAGCACCGGGCCGAAGTTGGTCGAGATCGCGACGTCGGCGGCGTCGCGGCCGCGCGCCATGACGATGCGGCCGATCCGCGGGTGGTTGTGGCGCGCATCGAAAGTATACCAGCGGCCGTCCAGATAGACCTCGAACCAGGCGCTGAAATCCATCGGCGCGGGATCGACCGGCACGCCGATGTCGCCGAGATAGCCGGTGCAATAGCGCGCCGGGATGTTCATGCAGCGGCACAGCGTCACCGCGAGATGCGCGAAGTCGCGGCAGACGCCGATGCGCTCCGCATGGCCTTCGGATGCGGTGCGATCGCTGCGCGCATGGTGATAGCCGAAGCTGATCCGGTCGTGGGCGTAATCGCAGATCGCCTGCACGCGCTGCCAGCCGGGCGCGATGCCTGCGAACAGCGACCAGGCGAGATTGGACAATTTCTCGGCGTCGCAATAGCGGCTGCCCAGGAGATAGATCAGAACGTCATCCGGCAACTCGCCGACTTCCAGCTGCCGCGCATCGGGCACGACTGCATCCGGCAGGCCGCTGTCCCTGATCACGAACTCGTTGCGGATTTCGATCAGGCCGGGCGGCGCGATGATGCGCGTGCAAGTATTGCCGAACAGGTCGACATAGTCGGCCGAGGCAACGTCCGGCGAAAACCGGATACGGTGCTCGCTGACGAGATCGCCAAGGCGCGCCGGCTCGATGCTGAGCATCAGGACCATCGGGGTTTCCTGGAAGCACTGAAAGGCAATGTCGTAGCCGGCACGGATTTCCACGTCGCGTCTCCATGAGAACTGGCAAATTATTTCGGGATAAGCCGGGGCCGCGGTGTTCGTTCCAGCCAACGCCCTGAGCCTGATGCGGAAATTTCAGGCAACAGGCGTCCCTGATGTTTAGTCGTCCGCGCGCCCGGTTGGTTCAATCCCTCGCCATGCACGCGCGAGGCGAATCCTCAGCTCTTGACCGGCGCCTTGTAGATTTCAGAACCGGCCTGGTCGACCACCACGACGGAGCGAGGCTCCTTGTCGCCGCTGAGATCCATCGCGATCTGGCGTGCGATCAGGTCGGCAGTTCTCTTGGCGTCGTGCTCACTCTCGCAATCCAGTCCTACCGGATCCTCGAGCCGCACGCCGTCGGCAATGTCAAAATGAAAAATCGGCATTGTTCTCATCCTCCGGGAAGGTCAATGCCTGGAGGCGAAGCACGTTCCAGATTGAACGCATTGTTAGAGATGGAAGCACCGATCGCGCCGAGGTTCCATCGGGCCCCGCGCGCGATCGGCTCAGTAGCCGAGCGCGCAGCCGTCCTTGCGCGGATCGGAACCGCCGGTCAGCGTGCCCTTCTCCCAGTCGATCCAGATCGCCTGGCCGCCGCCGAGCGGGCCGACCACGCTCGTGGTCTGATGCCCGAGTTTCTTCAGGCCCTCGACGATCGCAGCGGGCACGCCGTCCTCGAGCTGATAGATGCCCTCGTAATGCAGGCCGCGCGGCCTATCGATGGCTTCCTGCACGTCGCAGCCGTAGTCGAGCATGTTGGTCAGCACATGCACCTGCCCGACCGGCTGATACTGCCCGCCCATCACCCCGAACGGCATCACCGCGCGGCCGTTCTTCGTCGCAAGGCTCGGAATGATCGTGTGCAGCGGCCGCTTGCCCGGCGCGATGCAGTTGGGATGGCCGGGCTGAACGCGGAAGCCGCCACCGCGATTTTGCAGCAGCACGCCGGTCTTGTTGGAGACGATGGCCGAGCCGAAAGAATGCGCGATCGAATTGATGAACGAACAGACGTTGCGGTCCTTGTCCACCACGGTGATGTAGACGGTCGAGGGATTCATCGGCGGCGCCACGTTCGGCAGATCGCGCAAGCCGTCCATGCGGATCTTGCCGGCATGCTCGTCGGCGAATTCCGGCGTCAGGATCCTGGCCACGTCGACATTGACGTAGGCGGGATCGCCGATGTGCTGCTCGCGCATCATGTAGGCGGCCCGCGCCGCCTCGGCTTCGAGATGGAACCGCTCGACGCTCATCGCCGGGAACCTGGTGAGATCGAAGCGCGAGAGGATGTTGAGCATCACCAGCATGGTGATGCCAGGACCGTTCGGCGGACACTGCCAGACGTCGTGTCCCTTGTAGAGCGTGCCGATCGGGGACGTGATCTCGGTGGTGTGGCCTTCGAAATCGTCCAGCGTGTGCAGGCCGCCGATCCCGCGCAGGGTTTCGACCATGTCTTCGGCGATAGCGCCCTTGTAGAACGCGTCACGGCCGCCTTTCGCAATCGCCCGCAGCGTCTTGCCGAGCTCGGGCTGCTTGATCACGTCGCCGGCGACGGCGGGCTTGCCGTGCGGCAGCAGATAGCGCTCGGTGTTGGTGCCCTTCTTCAGTTTTTCGAACTGGTTCTTCCAGTCGAAGGCGATGCGGGGCGCGACGACATAGCCCTCTTCCGCGGCCTTGATCGCCGGCTGTAGCAGGGTATCGAGCCCGAGCTTGCCGTGATCGCGCAGGATGGTGGCCCAGGCATCGATCGCGCCGGGAATGGAGACGGCGTGCGCCGAGGTCAGCGGAATCGCGTGCATGTTGCGCTCGAGGTACCATTCCGCCGTCGCGGCCGTCGGCGCGCGGCCCGAGCCGTTATAGGCTGATATCTTGCCCTCGCCCTTCGGCTGAACCAGCGCGAAGCAATCGCCACCGATCCCAGTGGATTGGGGCTCGATCACGCCAAGCAGCGCGCATGCCGCCACCGCGGCGTCGGCGGCGGTGCCCCCGCCGCGCATCACCTCGATGGCCGTCAGCGCGGCTAGCGGATGCGACGTCGCCACCATCCCATTCTGGGCGTGGACCGTCGACCGGCCGGCGAGATGAAAATTCCTCATGCCAAATTGCTCACTTTTGCCGCTGTTTTCCGCATTAACCCGCCGGTATCGGCGCGCGCCTAGATGGCACATTCCGGCGGTCCTGGGCAATGGCGGGGACAGATGGGCGCCATGTTTCTCAACACCGTCCCGGCGCTCGCCGGAACGGCGTTGTACAGGTTGATCGCATTCCCGCCCTCCTGATAAACCACGGCATGACGTACGAGGTCGCCGCCTTCTATCAGTTCGCCGCGATGCCCGATTTCCGGCAACTGCGCGAGCCGCTCCGCGTGCTTTGCGCCGGCCTCGGGCTGAAGGGCAGCGTGCTGCTTGCCCATGAAGGCATCAACGGCACGCTGGCCGGCGGGGCCGGGGCCATCGGCGAGCTGGTCGGCCAATTGCGCGGCGGCGGGCTGTTTCGTGGCCGGCTCGACCGGCTCGAATTGAAATTCTCGCAGGCCAAAGCGATGCCGTTTCAGCGCCTGAAAATCCGGCTGAAAAAGGAGATCGTCACCCTTGGCGCCGCCGAAGCCGATCCGACGCGGCAGGTCGGAACCTACGTCGATCCCGCGGACTGGAACGATCTGATCGCGGCGCCCGACACGCTCCTGATCGATACCCGCAATGCGTTCGAGGTCGCGATAGGGACTTTCGCCGGCGCCGTCGATCCCGGCATCAAGAGCTTCGGGCAGTTCAAGGAGTTCGCCGCGCGCCATCTCGATCCCGAAAAGCACCGGCGGATCGCCATGTTCTGCACCGGCGGGATTCGCTGCGAAAAGGCATCGAGCTACTTGCTGTCGCGCGGCTTTGCCGAGGTTTACCATCTCAAGGGCGGCATCCTGAAATATCTGGAAGGCGTGCCGGAAGCCGATAGCCGCTGGCGCGGCGAATGTTTTGTATTCGACGAGCGCGTCGCGCTCGGCCACGGGTTGCGGGAGCGGCAAATGGAACGGCAATCCGATGAGTGACGAAAAGACGCTCGGCGACCGTATCGATGCGCTCGAGGCGAAGCTGATGTTTCAGGACGAGACCATCGAGACGCTGAACAAGACCATCACCGAGCAATGGTTGAAGATCGATGCGCTAACGCGGCAGGTCTTGAGCCTGAGCGAACGGCTGCAGGAAGCGGAGGCCCATGCGCCGGGCCCCGCGAACGAACGGCCGCCGCACTACTAGAGTTTGATCCGGAAAAGTGGGAACCGGTTTTCCGAAGAAAATCATGCTCAGATAGCAAGTGAAGATCGAAAATCTCCGTCGCCTCAGTTTGCTGCGGACAATACCTCGAGCTTCTGCGTCGTCGCCGATTTTGCCATCACCAGCTGATCGCGCCCGTGATCCTTTGCGGCATAGAGCGCATGATCGGCGGCCTCGACCAGCGAGGCGTGGCCGGCCGAGCGTTCGACGCCGGGGCGGCATACCGCACCGCCGATGCTCGCGGTGACAATTCGCGACGGAAAATTCAGCCTGTGAGCGATGCCGATATCCCGGATCTCGCGAAGCACCCTTTCGCCGATCCGTGCACATCCCGCCGCGTCGGTGTTGGGCAACAGCATGGCGAACTCTTCACCACCATATCTCGCCGCCAGATCCGTCGTGCGCTTGGCTTCTGCAGCCAGGACACCGGCAACGGCACGCAGGCACTCGTCGCCGGCCGGGTGGCCGTACTGATCGTTGTAATCCTTGAAATGATCGAGATCGATCATCAGCAGCGACAGGCAGGTGCGCTCGCGATAGGCTCGTCCCCATTCCTCGAGCAGCCGCTCGTCGAAGCGACGGCGATTGGCGAGTCCGGTGAGACCGTCAACGGTCGCCAGCGTCTCGAGCCTTCCTTCCAGGGTCTTTTGCTGCGTTACGTCGCGCGTGATGGCGACGACGCCGTCGATCTCGCCGCTGTTTCGCGTGACACGCAGGGTGGATTCGACCCAGATCTCGGATCTTTCCCGATGCCGCGTACGGTAGGTGATGCGCGTCTCCTCGGTCTCGCCGCGCTTCAGGGCGGCGACGATCTCCTGGACACGGGGCAAGTCCTGCGGATGGACGCCCGCCAGCGCAGGCGTTCCCACCAGTTGCTCAGGTGGCCAGCCCACGATGCGAACTGACGACGGCGAGGCGTAGTGGATCATCTCATCGAGCCCGATCCGGGTCACCATGTCGCTCGAGCCTTCCGCCACCACGCGGAAATTGGCTTCCTTGGAGGCAAGGGCTGCCGCCATTTGCTGTCCCCGCAGCAATTGCCGGACGAGGTAGAACCCCATGACGGCAATCAGCACGACCAGGCCGAGAACGAACATCATGCGGGTGATGGTGGCGTGGCGCCACGGCGCGAGCACCTCGTCCTGCGTCCTGGTGACCAGAACGACGAAAGGATAACGGCTGCTTTGCTGGTGAAAGCCGATACGCTCCAACCCGTCCAGATTGGATTTGAGATAGTGGATGCCCGAGAACCCGCCGCTGCGAAGGGCCTTGAAAAATGTCCCCCCCGACACGTCGCGTCCGACATTGGCGGCGGTGTCCGGGACGCGCGCCAGCATGATTCCGTCGGTGGAGACCAATGAGATGGTGCCGCTCTCGCCGATGTCGAACTGGCGATAGAACTCGGAAAAATACTCGGTGCCGATGCTCGCGATCACGATCCCGGCGAAGCTGCCATCGGGATGATTGAAGCGCCGCGACAGCGTCACGACCCACTCGCCGCTCATGCTGCTCTTGACCGGGCGCCCGATGAAAATGGCGCGGTCGGCCGATTGCTGGTGGTGGCGGAAATATTCGCGATCGCCGAGGTTTTTCCCCATCGCACCGGACGATGCGAGCCAGTCGCCGTGTTCGTCGACGATGCCGAGCCCGCTGACGCGCTTGGAGGCCGCCTTGCGCGCCACCAGAATGTCCTGAAGTTTCGAAAGCGTCGCACGTTCCGTCCCGTCGGTTTCGAGGCGGGTGACGGCGCCGAGGATGCTGGTGTCCAGCAGATCGAAGCTGTCTTCGGCGTGTTGCGTGAGCGAACGCGCCAGATTGGCCTGATCGACTTCCGCAACCTTCAAGACGGCTTCGCGCGCGCTCCATTCGCGCGCCGCGCTCATCCCGAGAATCGCGACGCAGACCAGCGCAACGAAGCTCGCCGCCCGAAAAGGGAGGCGCGCCAGGCCGATCTTGAGAGGAGCCGCATCCATTCCGCAGGGGTTCTCCGAACGGCGGAAACTCCCACGCACATCTTATTTATCCCTGAAGTGAAACCGGCAAAGGGCGGTATTCTACGGCCATTTCCGTAGTATTACGGCCATCCTGACACGCATCCATTCGCCGGTATGGTGTGCAAAGAATTACGGAAATTTACGCGGCGTGTCGCACAACGACCTGCGAAGGCAGGATTCGTCGATCGGACGCGATCGGCAGGCTTCACAGCCCGATCGCGAACCACGTCGCGAGCGCGACGGCCGTCACCACGACGGCACACCACACCACGGGCGTTACCTGTTTCGAACTGCCGCTGCGCGGGGAGTCGTTCGCGGCGTGATTGAATTCCTGATCCATCGGGACGCCTCCGGGGGGCAACGCCGTCGCGCTGCCGGTTCACCGAATTATCGAAACACCGACAGCACCTTGTCCCACAGCGAGGTGTTTTCCCCATCGGCCTTCGAGGGCGACGGTTGGGCCGCGCTGACGGGATCGGATGCCGGAAAACTGTCGATCAGCCCGGCCTCCAGTCGCGCATGGATATCGCCATCCGCCGCGGCGGCTTCGCGGGGATCGGCGGCGTGCTTGTCGTGCGGCGCGGGATTGAATTTCTCGGCCATGTCGAGCCCTCCATGTCAGGGATAACGTCACCGCCGCCGGGACGTTCCGGGCCGAGCCAGCGAAAATGCACGCAGGCGTGCACAAGGCCGGCCTGTGGATTTTTTGCCGGTATGACCGTTATCACGCAGACAGACCCCGCAACTTCGGCTCGACTCGAGTCAGCGGTGAGATTGCATCCTCATCGCCAAGGAAAACTCGCGGAGCGCTCCAAAAGCAAATTCCGACCCCAGCCCGTTTGGAATTTCCAATTTGGGGCGACCGCTGGACCTCTGCGTCAGGCTGGAGGACTGTGCGTTCAGGGTCCGATTGCTTCGCCATCCCGCCAAAACGTGCCGTTTTGCCCCCGATAAGCTGATCAGCGCCCCGCGGCCCCGGCCCCCCGCGGGGTCGGGGGCAGATCGCAGCTTGGCCAAGTCCGCTTCCTCAAGTATCAGGAGCGAGTGTCCCGCCCCTCGATCCTCCTTGCGGAAGTAAGCGCTTGACCCAAATTCAGTCCAAAAAACCCTTCCTCGAAGTGCTTTCCGGCCGCCGTCAGCCGGTGCCGCCGCTCTGGATGATGCGGCAGGCGGGCCGCTATCTACCGGAATACCGCGAGGTGCGCGCCAAGGCAGGGGGCTTTCTGGACCTGTGTTTCACGCCGGAATTCGCGGCCGAAGTCACCCTCCAGCCGATCCGACGCTTCAATTTCGACGCCGCGATCATCTTCTCCGACATCCTGGTCATTCCCTATGCGCTCGGGCGCTCGGTGCGCTTCGAGGTCGGCGAGGGCCCGCGGCTTGAGCCGCTGGACACGCCGGAGAAGGTCGAAACGCTGGCGCCGCAGGCCGACTTCGGCAAACTCGAACCGGTGTATGAAGCGCTGCGCCGGGTACACCGCGAACTCGATCCGAAGATCGCGCTGATCGGCTTCTGCGGCGCGCCATGGACGGTGGCGACCTATATGGTGGCGGGCCAAGGCACGCCGGACCAAGCGCCGGCGCGGATGATGGCCTATCGCCATCCGCAGGCGTTCGCCAAAATCATCAATGTGCTGGTCGAGAGTTCCATTCAGTATCTGCTGTCGCAACTTGCCGCCGGCGCCGACGTGCTGCAGATCTTCGACACTTGGGCCGGCGTACTGCCGCCGCGCGAATTCGCGCGCTGGTCGGTCGAGCCGACCCGCCGCATCGTCGCAGGCGTGCGGGCGAAAGTGCCGGATGCGAAGATCATCGGCTTTCCGCGAGGCGCCGGCGCACTGCTGCCGGGATATGTCGAGGCGACCGGCGTCGACGCCGTCAGCATCGACTGGGCCGCCGAACCTTCGCTGATCCGCGAGCGCGTCCAAACCAAGGTCGCGGTGCAGGGCAATCTCGATCCGCTGGCACTGATCGCAGGCGGCGCCGCGCTCGATACCGCGGTCGATGACGTATTGGCGAACTACGCAAAAGGCCGGCTGATCTTCAATCTCGGCCACGGCATCCAGCCGGAAACCCCGATCGCGCATGTCGAGCAGATGCTGAAGCGGGTGCGGGCGTATAAGGGCTGAGAACCGCGTCCGCCGGGATCACACCGGCCGGCTGCGCTCGATGATATCGGCCGCACCCTTCGCCAGCAGTTCGAGCCCGACCGCGCGGCCGAGTTCGCGTGGACGGTCGGCGGGGCCGGAACGCGAGGCCTCGATGAACAGGCCGCCGGCTTCGTCGAGCACCGAGGCGGTCAGCATCATCTGCGCGCCGTCGATCGCGGAAAATCCCGCGATCGGCGAATTGCAGTGGCCGTTGAGAACCCACAGCACCTCGCGCTCGGCGTCGGCGCTTCGGTGCGCGGCCGCATCATCGATGGCGGCCAGGATGCGGCGGGTCTGCCAATCGTCGAGCGCGCACTCCACCGCGACGATCCCCTGCCCCACCGCCGGCAGCATTTC
>JBAUUA010000104.1:0-3565 GCA_049582465.1 Bradyrhizobium sp.
CTCTTCGAGGCCCGTTACAGAAGCCTCGTGTGCGCTGGGGTAGTGAAAAATGCACACGAGTCTCAGCGGTCGCACCGGAAATCACCCGGCATCCCCGCACGCAATGGTTTTAACGGCTTCCTTCGTGATCTCCCCGGCGATCGGCTTTTTTGCCACCGTCGCTTGCAGCGTCTTGACTGCAAACTTGACACCAGCGTCGAGGCGTCAGGACCACACGACTTCTCCGTCCGCATGAGCGCTGTTCGTCAAAAGCGCCGCCGCGTCCACCGCAACCCGTCCCAACGTTCGTGACGATGGCCAACGCCCCTCTTCCGGGACGGGATGGCGTGAATATACAACTGATTTGCGATTTCGGAAAATCAGAATATTTTTTGCGAAGGGACTGGACAGGTAGAAACAGCTTGATCCGGCTCGATAAATTCGATTTTAGGCGCAGACGTTCATGAAGGGGAATAGCACCGTTTCTCGCTCGCGGGGCGAAGCAAAGCTCGCGCAACAACCGCAACTCGTCGTCCCGGCGAAAGCCGGGACCCATAACCACCGATGTCAATTGTTGCAATGAGCTGTGGCCCCAGCTTTCGCAAAACAGGCAGCGGTGGCTATGGGTCCCGGATCGCGCTTCGCTTGTCCGGGACGACGACTGAAAATGCGGCACGCCCGTTTTTTCAATCGTCACTGCGTTCCTTGCCGTTTACCGCGCATCACTTGCCGTTGGCGAATTGCACCCAGGCGGCTTGCTGCGATTGCAGCAGACTCTTTCTTTCCTCTTCCAGCGCGACGACGCGCTTGGTGGCGGCGGTCATCGCTGTCGCCGCGACGTTATAGCGGTCGACCGTGCGCTGGAGCGGGAAGATGAACTGGCCGTCGACGACCTTGTAGGTGCCGAACGCGCCGGCGATGACGGCGACATAGCTTTCGTAGGCGCGATAGAATTCCGCGCGCGCCGCCAGCATCTTCGAGGTAAACGCCGTCATCTCCGCCTGCCGTTTGTCGACGGTCTCCATCAATTTGCCGAGCGTCTCCGTTTCCACGTGCAGCGCGAGCGCGCCTTTTTCGATGCCGTCGCGTTCGCTCTTGAGCAGCGCCGTGTAGCGCGGCATGAAGGCCGAGGCGTTGGCTTCCGCCGTCTTCAGATTGCGGCGGAACGTCTCGAGTTGCTCGCGGTTCATGGCGCCGAGATTGATGTCTCTGGGAATCGGCGGCTGCTCGACCTCGGCCGCCAGTTTTTCGGCGGCCGCGCTGGTGTCGTCCGCGGCCTTCATGGCCATGGCCAGCATCTGCAGGAACCGGCTGGAGGGATGCTGCCTGAGCGCGCCGGTGATTTGCGCGGGCTCGGTGATGTTCTGCAACGCCGCCTGAGTTTCGCTGGCGGCGATGCTATCCTGGTGGCTGGCGAGCCCGGCGAGATACCAGGCTCCGTACGAAAGCGCGACAAAGACGACGAACAGGCACGCGAAGGCGACGACAATGCGGGTCGTTGCTTTCCGGTCCGAAGGCACCTTCAATCAGCCTCCCATCGCGAATCCCGCCGCGCGGCGGGCCGAGGCTGAGTATAGGATTTGTTCGCTCGATCGCGAACCGGGAAAATGGACGCGGAATGGAGCCTTTCCGCTGAATTTGTCATAGGCTAGCGGAAGCGACGCCGTCCTTCGGACGGCTCTGACGGAGAAGCGAATCGGTTTTCGGGTGGTTGGAATTGGCCTGAAAGTATTGAATGCCCCTCCTGTCAAACTCGAAGGAGAGAATTCATGCGTATTGCGGTTGTCGGCGCCGGCGGGGTCGGTGGGGGATTCGGCGCGGCGCTGGCCAAGGCGGGCGCCGATGTCACCTTCATCGCGCGCGGCTCGCATCTCGCCGCCATGAAGAGCACGGGCCTCAAGGTCACCGGCCCGCTCGGCGACACCCATCTGGTGCCGACCCAGGCCACCGACGATCCCGCTGGGATCGGCAAGGTCGATATCGTGCTGTTCTGCGTCAAGCTGTGGGATGTCGAAAGCGCGGGCGAGCGGATCAAACCGCTGATCGGCCCCGGCACAGCCGTGATCCCCCTGCAGAACGGCATCGATGCCCATGAGCGGCTGATCCCGATCCTCGGGCGAGACGCCGTGATGTGCGGCGTGGCGCAGATCTCGGCCTCGATCACCGCGCCCGGCGTGATCACGCAGGTCGGCACCTTCATGCGCATGATCTTCGGCGAACTCGACGGCAAGCGAACGAAGCGCGCCGAGGATTTTCTGGCGCTCTGCCTGAAGGCCGGCTTCGCCGCTACTTTAAGCGAGGCGATCATCACCGAACTCTGGATGAAGTTCATCCTGCTCGCCACCAATGCCGGCATGACCGCGCTGGCGCGCCAGCCGATGGGCCGGCTGCGCGACGATCCCGATATCAGGCCGTACTTCGCCCTGGCCTGCCAGGAAACCGCCAATGTCGCCCGCGCCAAGGGCATCGCGCTGCCATCAGATGGGCTGGAGAAAGTTCTCGACCTGGTCGGCCACATGCCGCCCGACATGAAGGCCTCGATGGCGCTCGACCTCGAACGCGGCAACCGGCTGGAGCTGCCCTGGCTCAGCGGCAAGGTCGCCGAACTCGGCCGCGAACTCGGCGTCCCGACGCCGACGCACAGCATGATCTATGCGATGCTGAAGCCGTATATGATGGGGAAGAAGGGGTAGCGGGCGGAGCGCGTCAGCGTTTCCTGCGCAAGATCACGGTGTCGAGATGCGCATGCCGCTCGTCCATGCGTGAGGCGCTGGTCTGCTGAACTCTTTCGTCGGACAGTTCAGCGGTCGCAAAGCTGCGGCAACGCCGCTTGAAACGGCGAAATTCCTCGAACTCATCGGGCGCGACGAAATAGCCCGTAATCAATCCGTGACTCGATACCGCCACGGCCTCACGCCGGGCAAGCATGCGATAGCGGCCAAAATTCCGGGTGAACTCCGAAGCCGGGACGGTGTCAGCCATGTCCAGATGTCCTCTCTTTTCGCCCTAAACAATATGCGCAATTTTCTAATCCGCCCTACGCACCGTCCGCCAATCCCGCCAATTGCTTTAACTCGCCGACGACAGGATCCGTGCGCCAGAACAATTGAAGGCGCCATTTGGGCATGAAGGTCGCCTTGCCGCCGAACTCGGTCGCGTCCCTGAAATAGATCGTGATCGGCCGGGAATTTATCCAGCGGGTTTGCCGGACATCGATTATTTCGCTGAAGGGTACGGAAATCTCCCTGAGGTAATTGGACACGTAGAGTTGCCGGTCGTCCATGCGCACCCGCTTCAGACCGGCGCTGAACCATAGGATGAGCGTCGTTCCCACAATCCATACGCCCAGAAATGCGAACTTCATTTGAGGAGGCGGCATTGCATTGCCTCCATCGTTCAGGCCACCGAACGAAAGAAGGATGGCTATGATTCCGAAGCTCAATATCCAGACCGGCGGGAAGATGAATTTCATCCAAAACGTCCAGGCCGACGATAGGGTTTTTTGCTGCATGACTTCGCCTTGCCCAAGCCAGGTGAAAACCCCGTATTACGGCGCAAACGCCACAAGAAGTCACCTATGCCGAGT
>JBAUUA010000105.1:0-1768 GCA_049582465.1 Bradyrhizobium sp.
GGGTGCGCGAGACGGTGGTCTTGCCGACCCCGCCCTTGTCGGCACCCACCACAATCACAACTGGCTTCGCCATAAACTTCCCTTACCCGTCCATTTGTCAGACGCACGATCCTAGAACAAACTAGCAGTTTGTTTCCGCAAAAACCGGCATTTGCCGCGGATCATGCCCCGAATCCCCCGGCCGATTGCAGCTGCCCCGGACCCGAGCGATTCCATCCCTGCTTTGGGCGTGAACATGGCAGAAACAAGGGGGAATTCAATTCATTAAAAGCGCTTTCCAGCGGAGTCGAGAGCGTTTCGCAGGAGGAAACGACAAATGAAGGCGATAGCGCCGGATCGGTTCTGATTCGATTGTGAATCGATCCGGCTCCGGCCGGGCGTTGGGAGCGATCCCCGTGATTTTCCGTGGAGAACGGCAATCCGGCTTGCGCCGGCGTTGGTCGCGCGGTTCTAGAGCATCGGTTCTGATGGAATCAGAACCGAAGCTCTAGATTCTTGTTTTGACGCGTTTTCTTCACGCGAACCGGTCTCCACTTCGCTCGAAAACGCTCTAATGGCGGCCCCACGGACCGGGGGGAGGATCGCCCCAGTGACGGTGCGAAGCGCCGGGCGCCGTGCCGGCGGGGTCCCGGGCGTCGCTCCAGGGACCGGATGGTACCGGCGGCGGGGATTCGCCGGCTCCCGGCGGCTCTACATCGTCCGGCTCCGCCGCCTCCGACGGCAGCGCCAGCGGCCCGGGATCGTGGCCGCCAGCATATTTCACCAGCGCCTGCACCCGGGAATCCACCGAAGGGTGGGTCGCGAACAGGTCGGCGAAGCCCTCGCGCGGATTGTCGACGCACAACTCCATCACCGCCGAGGTCGCGCCGGGAAGCTCGCCGCGGTTCTCGATCTTGCGCAGCGCCGAGATCATGGCGTCGGGGTTCTTGGTCAGTTCGACCGATCCGGCGTCGGCCAGGAGTTCGCGCGATCGCGACAGCGCCAGCTTGACCAGCTGCGACAAGAGCCAGGCCAGCACGATCAGCACGACCGCGATGATGACGATAACAACCGCGCCCCCGCCGGAACTCTTGCGGTCGCCGTCCGAAGAAGACGATGAACGGGACGACGATGACCACGAGCCGCCGCCGTAATAGCCGAAATTGGTGAAGGCACGGAAGAACAGCTCCCCGAAGAAACCGACCACGCCGGCGATGATCACCGCTACCACCATCATCTGCACGTCGCCGTTGCGGATATGGGTGAGCTCGTGGCCGAGCACCGCCTCGATCTCCTGGTCGTTCAGCGCGTTCAACAGCCCCGAGGTGACGGTGATGGCGTATTGCCGCCGGTTCAGTCCGGTCGCGAACGCATTGAGCGCGTCGCTCTGCATGACCTTGAGCTTCGGCATCGGGATGCCGCGGGAGATGCAGAGGTTTTCCAGCAGATTGTAAAGCCGCGGCTGCTCCTGCCGTGTCACGGTCTCGCCGCCAGTGACGGCGTCGATGATCGATTGATGGAAGAAATAGGCGATCACGATCCACAGCGCGGCGGCGCCCGTGGCATACGGAAAGGCCGTGATCAGGTCGCGCGCTGCCGCCGCCAGGTAATAATTGACCGTCGCATCGCTGTTGATGACGACTTCGGCGACCAGCGCGCCGGCATAGACCAGGACGTAGAACAGCACGAACAGGCCGGCGAGCAGCACCATCGAACGAAACCTGTTCGATGCGATGTGCGTGTAAAGACCATACGCCGCCATGTTGGGATTCCGCCGGGATGTGTGGCA
>JBAUUA010000106.1:0-11036 GCA_049582465.1 Bradyrhizobium sp.
GCTCGAGCCGGCGCGCCGCGCCGAGGTGGCCGCGGCGTTTCGCGAAACCGGCGGCGCGCCGCTCTCGGCGCTCGTCCGCGTCGTGCTGCTTTGCTACTACCGCGACGACCGGGTGATGCAGTCGCTCGGCCTGGACCCGAGGCCGCCCTTCCCGAAAGGGCACGTCGTCGAGCAGGGCGACTGGTCGCTGCTCGATCCCGTTCGCGCGCGGCCGCCGATGTATCGGTCGGTCGATTGAGATCAGGAAAACGCCTCAGTCCTGATAGGTGAACAGCCCGCGCTGCTGGTAGCTGGGCCGCGGCGCATAGACCTGCGGCGCGCCATATTGCGGGGCGTTGCCGTAGTACTGCTGCGGCTGCGGATAGGCCTGCGCGTCGTAGAGGCGCCGGCTGGTGCGCGGAGCCGGATAACGCGCGCCGTCCTGGCTGCCGTCGGCCGGATAGATGTAGCCGTCGTCCGGCCGCTCTTGCGGATACCGGGTTTGCGGATACTGGGCCTGCGCCGGCTGCTGCGGGGTCAGCACGACGGGATCGCCGGCGGCGTTATATTGCTGCGCGTACGGATCGGCCGGGTCGCGGCGCGCGACGGCGGTATTGGCGCGGCCGCGCGGGTTGCGCGCCAGCGCGATCTGCGACGAACCGGTCAGCGTCACGGTGGTGTTGAGCACGCCTTGCTCCTCCACCAGCGCATACAGCGTCGAGGCGTTGGCGCGCGACAGCCGCACGCAGCCATGGGACACCGGGCTGCCAAGCTGGCCCTCGGACCCCGTGCCGTGAATCGCGTGACCTTCCCTCGTGAAGAAGATCGAATGCGGCATCGGCGCGTCGTCGAATTCCTTGGAGAAGTGGTCCGCTTCCATCCGGAAGGTACGGAAGCTGCCGTTCGGCGTCTCGTGCGACGGATTGCCGGTCGAGACCGGCCAGTGATAGCGCGTGATCCCGTCGACGGCGACGGTCATCATCTGATTGTCCTTGTCGACGGTGATGGCGATTTTGGCCTGCGCGGCGCCGGTGGCGAAAAGCATCAGGCCTGCGAGGGCAACGAGGAAGGAACGCATGTTTACTCTGGCCTCCGGGCCTTTCAATGCGACGCCTTTGACGATGGCGCCGCTCTCACCGTCCCCGCCTCTATATGCCAGAAGACCGGCTTTTGTTCCAGCGGGATGTCGGCCATCGTTAATGTGGGGTAGGGCGCAAAGAAGGCGGCGGCGCGCTTTCGGGGAGGGGCTCGGCACTAACTTTTCGTGATGTCGCCGGGCTTACCTTTGCCTGATCATGATCATGCAACCTTTTGGTCACAGCGGCGTTGCACATGCCCATCCCATCGGCCCAATCACGGCCGAGCATCAGGTAATTCAAATGAAGATCAAGACGACGACGCTTCCCATCGCTTCATCCGCCAAGCTGCATCTTGCGGGCGCGGCACTCGGCCTCGCATTGCTCGCGATTCCCCATATCGGGCATGCCCAGGGCATCGTGCGCGGCGCGCAGGAGGGAGCGTATGAAGGCAACCGGGCGGCCGGTCCGGTAGGCGGGCTGGTTGGCGGCGCGGTCGGCGCCGGTGTCGGTGGTGCGGTGGGCGCCGTGGACGGCGTACTCGGGATTCCCGATCGCGGCTATCGCCGGGGCTATCGTTGCCGCGGCTTTTACGACCGTTACGATCACTTCCACTGCTATCGGTAAGCGTCACTGCCCGCGCATGCGCGACGCGCTTGCGCGGGGGGATGACGCGCTTTCGCGCGTCAGTTCTTCAGCCGGTACCCGGTCTTGAAGATCCACCACACCGTGGCCATGCACAGCGCGAGGAATGTCAGCGTCATGCCGACGCTGACGCCGACGCTGACGTCGGCAATCTCGTAAAAGCTCCAGCGGAAGCCCGAGATCAGATAGACCACGGGGTTGAGCAGGGTGATGGTGCGCCAGCCCGACGGCAGCATGTTGACCGAATAAAAGCTGCCGCCGAGGAAGGTCAGCGGCGTGACCACCAGCATCGGGATCATCTGCAGCTTTTCGAAACCGTCGGCCCAGATGCCGATGATGAAGCCGAACAGGCTGAAGGTCACCGCGGTCAGCACCAGGAACGTCAGCATCCACACGGGATGATTGATGTGCAGCGGCACGAACAGGCCGGCAGTGGCAAGAATGATCAGGCCGAGGATGATCGATTTGGTCGCGGCCGCGCCGACATAGCCGAGCACGATCTCGAAATAGGAGATCGGCGCCGACAATATTTCGTAGATGGTGCCGACGAATTTCGGGAAGTAGATGCCGAACGAGGCGTTGGCGATGCTCTGGGTCAGGACCGACAGCATCACCAGGCCCGGCACGATGAAGGTGCCGTAGCTGACGCCCTCGACGGAGGTGATCCGCGATCCGATCGCGGCCCCGAACACCACGAAATACAGCGACGTCGACACCACGGGCGAAACGATGCTCTGCAGCAGCGTGCGCCAGGTGCGCGCCATCTCGAACAGATAGATCGCGCGGACCGCCCTGAAATTCATGGCGCCCTCACCAGGCTGACGAAGATGTCTTCCAGCGAACTCTGCGTGGTATCGAGATCGGAGAAGCGGATGCCGGCGCCGCGCAAATCGCTGAGCAGGCTGGTAATGCCGGTGCGCTCACCCTTGGTGTCGTAATTGTAGGTCAGTTCGCAACCCCCGTCCGACAGTTCGAGATTGTAGGGTGCGAGAACCGGCGGGATCGTCTCGATCTTGCCCTGCAGATGCAGCTTCAGCCGCTTCCTGCCGAGCTTCTGCATCAATCCCGCCTTGTCCTCGACCAGGATGATCTCGCCCCTGTTGATGACGCCGATGCGGTCGGCCATCTCCTCGGCCTCTTCGATGTAATGGGTGGTGAGGATGATGGTGACGCCCTTGGCCTGCAGCGCCCGCACCACCTCCCACATGCCCTTGCGCAGTTCGACGTCGACGCCCGCGGTCGGCTCGTCGAGAAACAGCACCTGCGGTTCGTGCGACAGCGCCTTGGCGATCATCACCCGGCGCTTCATGCCGCCGGACAGCGTGACGATCTTGGCGTCCTTCTTGTCCCACAGCGAAAGGTCCTTCAGCACCTTCTCGATGTGCGCGGGGTTCTTCGGCTTGCCGAACAGGCCGCGGCTGAAGCTCACCGTGGCCCACACCGATTCGAAGGCGTCGGTGTGCAGTTCCTGCGGCACCAGCCCGATCAGCGAGCGCGCGGCGCGATAATCGGCGTTGATGTCATGGCCGTCGACGGTGACCTTGCCTTCGCTCAGGTTGGCGATGCCGCAGACGATGCTGATCAGTGTGGTCTTGCCGGCGCCGTTCGGCCCCAGCAGCGCGAAGATCTCGCCGCGCCGGATTTCGAGATTGATATTGTTCAGCGCCTTGAAACCGGAGCCGTAGGTCTTGGATAGGTTTGCAACGGATATGATGGGTGACATGCGGGCTTGAAAGTCTGATTCGAAATGTGGGGGAAAGAATGACGCGGTGCTTCAGCCCGCTTGAGGGGCGGGCAAGCACAGATAGGAACGCCCGCGGCGGCGCACAAGCACCGGCGGGTCCGGCCGTATGGGCATAAATGGAGCTAGCCGGGGCGGGATTGGTCAATATCCGGCTTCAACTGCCTTACTGACTCACACTTCTGCCAACTTCTCCACAGGCGATATTACCGTTCGCTCGGCGCGAGCTTGAGGCGGGCGAGTATCCCGGCCATTTCCTCATATTTGAACGGTTTCTTCAGCACGGGCCGGTCGGAGTAGCCGTCTTTCGAGCTCTGACCGGTGTTACCGGTCGAATAGATAAACGGTACTCCGCGTGCGGAGAGCGCGTCGGCCACCGGGTGGCTGTCAGTACCATTCAGGTTCATGTCCAAGAGAGCGACGTCGAAGGCTTGCGCATTGATCAGGGTGAGCGCCTTATCGACCGTCGCGGCAGACGTTACCGACTGGCATCCGAGGTCGGCAAGCATGTCTTCAATCATGATGAGGACTAGCATTTCATCCTCGACAACGAGGACCCGCCGGCCGGAAAGCAACTTATCCATCACGAGTACCTTTTGGTAGGGGAATATCCATCGTGCAGACAAGTCCATCCGGACGGTAGTCCAGATGTACCGTGCCTTCCAGTTCATGGGTCAGACCACGCTCGATCACCCGAGATCCAAACCCCCTGTGGGCCGGCGGCGTGACTTGGGGGCCGCCTTTTTCCGTCCAGTTTAGCAGTAGTCGTTTTCCGGCCGGTGCCGTCTCCACCGTCCACCCGATCAGGATTGATCCGACCGCGTTGGACAACGCTCCGTATTTCACGGCATTCGTCGCAAGCTCATTGAAGGCAATGCTAAGCGCCAAAGCCGCCTTTGGCGGGAAGCGGATGTTCTCACCCGTGATCACGATGCGATCCGCCCGACCGCCGGAGACCCCGAATGGCTCCATGGCGTCGTGAGCGATATCGAGCAGCCCTGCACTTTCCCATTTTTCACGGGTCAACAGGTCGTGCGACCGGGAGAGCGCAAACAGCCGGGACTCGATGGATTGCCGGATAGCCTTTGGGTCGGTGGTCGTTCGCAAGGTCTGCCAGACGATCGATTGCACCGTTGAAAGGGTATTCTTGACGCGGTGGTTCAACTCGTCGATGAGCATCCTGGACCGGACTTCATCCTCCTTGTGTTTGCTGAGATCGATGAGCGATGCAAAATACTGAACGACGTCACCGCCCGCATCGCGAACCGGGCTGACGAAGAGCCCGGCCCAGAACTCGCTGCCATCCTTGCGGCGGTAGAGAACTTCGGTCCCGCTGCTGGACGAGCCTTCGAACTCGGCTTTAATTCGCGTCAGCGCCTCGGCATCCGAACCGTTTGCCATAAGAAAATTGAGGCTTTTGCCGAGCACCTCTTCGCGGTTGTACCCGGTTAACGAGAGAAAGCTGTCATTGGCAAAAATGATCGGGTTGTCGGGCTCGGTCGCGTCCGTAAACAACATCGCCATTCGGGTTGTTTCGGCGGCAACGACAAACGGGCCGAGGTCCTTCCGAAAGCTCTCGACGTCGGCTTCGGCGTCTTTCTGCTCGTCCGATTTTTTCGTTATTTCCGACATGCCACGGGTCGAACAATCTGCCGTGCGGGTAATGTAGAGATGTTGGTGGCGCGGACTTCTTGCTGAATCAACGCCATGATAGCATTAATTACGCGGCTGCAACGGCCATTCATTGCGGTAAGTCAAGGCTCAGATTACCCGGACCTGCTGACTTATCCGATGATCGAACGGCCGAAGCAGGGGTGGACGCAGACGAATGAAGCCGGAAGTTGGATCAACCTTTACTCCTCAGGCCGCACACCCTCCGGCGGAGGGAGCGCCGGGGATACCGCAGGCCGGAAAGCCTGTGTTACCGATAATTCCGACAATTCCGGTCATAGCGAGACCCGTTCTTGCGGACGCTCTCGTCAAAGCCGCGCCAACGCAGGATTTCAATCTTGCCCGCGATCTGGCCCTGTTTGCGCGTGTACGTGCCGAAGGCGGCAGTCGCGTGGTTGCGATCTTCGTTGCCTCGGCCGCGGTCACCATTGCCAACATGTTCGGACAGGTGCGGCTTAACGAGTGGAACGGCCAGTTCTTCGACGCCGTGGGCCGCAAGGACCTGTCAGGCTTTGTCCATGATCTCTGGACGTTCCTTGTCATCATTTCCGTCTTATTGGCGCTCACAGTCGCAAACACCTTTCTCCAGGAACGCCTGAAGTTTCGGCTGCGCGAATGGATTACTCGTCACCTCTTGGTCGAGTGGCTCAAGCCATTGCGCGTCTATCAACTGAGCTTCGCTGGTGAGTATGGTCACAACCCGGACCAGCGCATTCAAGAGGATACGCGCCTGCTGGGCGATTACAGCGCCGACCTCGGCTGCGGCATAGTCTATTCTCTGCTTCAGATCGTCGCTTTTGTCGGGGTGCTGTGGGCCTTGTCGGCGCAAGTCACGTTCCAGTTGGCAGGCTACGACATCGCCATTCCCGGTTACATGGTCTGGTGTGCCCTGGCCTATGCCTCGATCGGCTCGGGTCTGACCTGGCTCGTTGGACGGCCGTTGATTGCCCTGAATGGCGAGCGATATGCGCGCGAGGCCGAATTCCGCTTCGCCCTCGTTCGGGTCAACGAATCCGGCGAGAGCATCGCGCTGCATGGCGGGGAGAAGGACGAACAACGCCATCTCGAGGCCGCGCTCGCGGCCGTCGTGGATATCATGCGGCGGATCTCTTCCTCCCTCGCCCACCTCACCTGGATCACATCGGGCACGGGCTGGCTGTCGCTCGTCGTTCCGATACTCGTCGCCGCACCGGCCTATTTCGGCGGCAGCTTGACCCTCGGCGGCCTGATCATGGTGGCTGGCGCCTTCACCCAGGTGCAGGGAGCGATGCGATGGTTCGTCGACAACTTTTCGCGGCTCGCCGACTGGCGTGCCGCGGTCCACCGGGTCGCGCGTTTCCGCGAAGCGCTCGACAACCTGCCCGCGATCGAGGAAGGAGCACAGGAAATCAGGCGCGCGCTGCACCCGGACGGGCATCTGGCTTTCGAGAGCGTGCGCATTCTCTTGCCGGACGGACACATCGTTATCGAGGACGCGACCGTAAGCATCGCGCCGGGGGAGCGCGTGCTGATCGTCGGGGAAACAGGCAGAGGAAAGTCGACACTGTTCCGCGCTGTGGCGGGTCTCTGGCCGTGGGGTTCCGGGACGATCCTAACGCCCCCGCCCGGAGCGATGGCGTTCCTGCCGCAGCGTCCTTACCTGCCGCTGGGCACCTTACGCAACGCCCTGAGCTATCCGAGTCCCCCCGACGCTTTCCCCGATGCGGATGTACGACACGCGCTTGATCGCTGCGATCTCGGCAATCTCGTCGCCAAGCTCGACAAGGTGGAACGCTGGGACAACGAGCTTTCGCTCGGCGAGCAGGAGCGCCTCGCCTTCGCACGGCTCCTCCTGCACAAACCAGGCTGGGTTTTTCTCGATGAAGCCACGGCTGCGCTCGATGAAGACAGCCAACGCCATATCATGAGCCTGTTCGACGGTGAGTTGAAGAATACGACCGTATTGAGCATCGGTCACCGTCCGGATCTCGCCGCCTACCACACCCGGACGCTTCAGCTCGTCCATGGACATGAAGGCGACCGCCTCAAGCTCAAGCCGCCCCCCGCGCTAGCCCCGCCGCAGAACTGGCTGCAACGGCTTGAGGACTGGCTGCGGTCGGTCCGATCCTGATTCGGGCTTCACGCACGACCCGACAGGAGCGCAGGGATCAACGATGCGCCCTTCGGCACTAGCTACGCCTCTGATCACCGGCGTAGAGAAGCTCGTATGAAGCTCGTATTCAGATTCGCGCCAAGATTGAGTTAAATCAAAGCAAACCCCGGGCGTGGATGATTTGTTCGCTATGGGGCCGCTGGCCGCACCGCGATTGAGACAACAACATCGTGGTCAGAAGGGGGAGATACGACAATGTCACTTGGGACCATCATTCTGATCATCCTGGTGATCGCATTGCTGGGCGGCTTTAGCGGAATCGGCGGCGGTCCTTTTTACGGTACCGGCTATTACGGCGGTGGCGGTCTCGGTCTTGTGATCGTCATCCTGTTGATTTTGCTCTTGCTCGGCAAACTTTGATCAAGCGAAGGTCAAGAGAGCAACCTCCCGGTGGCATTGCCGGCTGGCGCGTGGGTCTTCTCCAGTTCGTCGCCGTCCGATCGGGAGATCCGGAGGCTGTGTTGAAGCTGACACCGCGCGCGGACGCGAAAGCGTTTGTCCCCACCTCCGTTCTGCTGCAGCAGTTGCACGACGAGGCGCCGGCAGATCATTTCACGCTGAGCTGGGTTATGCGCAGCCTGCACAAGCGCGGCTTCGGTTTCATCTTGCCGCTGCTCGCTCTGGTCGCGATCGCCCCGGGGGTCTCGATCGTGGCCGGCCTGCTGCTCATGATACCTGCCTTCCAGATGATCGCGGGCCAGCCTGCTCGGGTCTTTCCCCGCCGCATCGCCGAGCGTCCGTTGCCGACGCGACACCTCGCCGCTCTGGTGCAGCGAGCGGTGCCTGTGCCGAGATATCTCGAGAAATTCATCCATCCGCGCTGGTCCACTCCGCTCGAGGCGACCAAGCGTCTCGTCGGCGCCGTCGTCGTGCTGCTGAACATCACCCTGTTGTTCACGCCAGTCCCAGGGAGCAACGTCGTCTCCGCACTCGTGATCGCGCTGATCTCGCTGGCCTATCTCGAGGAGGACGGGCTCCTGCTCTCGATAGCCCTGCTGGCCGGCGTCATCGTGCTGGCGGTTGAGTTGGTAGCGGTCTGGGAGACCGTCCTCGGCGCGAAATGGATCTACGGCCTCGGGTAACTTCGCGGGTTCGGTTTGGCGATCGCAAAGCTAGGCCGTGAATACGCCAATGGAAGCAGGCCGGGACAGGGACCGGCTGCCCCTTCAATGGAGGCTGCCGTAAATTCCAAGTCGTGCGGAATTCACCTGAAATATTCGGTGACGACGTGCATATCGAAGGGGGAGGGCGGCGCCCCGTTCAGGCCTGCATCGATCACCCGCCGGCAGATTTCGACGGTGGCATGGTCGCCGAGATCGTTGGCGGCTTCGAGAACGATCCAGGCCGCGTTCAGCGGATTCTCCGGCGTCGGCTCATCGGTACCGATAACCGGACGCTTGCGTATGCCGAGGGTGGGTGCGTTCATTGCCCGTATGTCCCCATCCGTTCCAGATCGGTCGCGTCACTGCATGGCAAGCGCCGGCTGGCGCTTGGCGTCGGAAGCCGCGTCGCCGGCAGTTTTGCGCGACTGATAGACTTTCAGAACGCTGCGGGACGTCTCGATGTTGAGGCGGCCATAATCGCGCTCGAGGTCTTTCAACTCCTGCGCGGTGATGCGGTGATCCTTGGCGCCGAGGAACAGCAAAGCCATCGTGGTCGGCCACGAAAATTCGAGCGCCTTGGCCAGGATCAGCAGCGTTTCCCTGTTCCGGTCCAGAAGAGCCCGTTCGATCACGTCGATCGGCAGCGAGCACAGCAGCGACAGTCCGATCGTGACCTCTTCGATCTTATGGGAGCGGGCGTAGATGGATATGCTGTTCTCGTTCAGATTGCCCTGCCGGTGCTGCGTGGTCACGACCCGTTTTGCGACGTAGTAGCCGCGCGACACCGGGCCGAACTTGGACTGCAACTCGCCGGCGACATCGGTCACGGTGGATTGAATGTCCTCGACCATGTTGGGACGCTCGCGTTCGAGCCGCTTCCTGACGTCGTCCGAGGCCTTGGCGATCAGCTGCTGGAAGACATGCCGGGGGATGTCCTTGCGCAGGCCAAGCTGCTCGGCGAGGATGGAATCTCCCTCGGCGCGCTTGATCATGTGCAGGAAGCCGAAATCCGACAGGCGCGCGCCATTGTTCCGTGCGACAGAGTTAACGACTTCCTGACTGCCGCGCGTCACCAGCACGTCGGTGACGGACTCGTCGATCGATTTTCGCTCCGAGATGGCGAGCATGTGGGTCTGGCCCTTGAGGCAGACGTTGGCGACCAGGGCGTAGGGTTCGAGCCGCTCGGACTCCCGCAGCACGGGGCCCGCGACCTCGATCTCGTCGTCGAAGGCGAGTTTGTGGATGATGTTGACCGGGGCGCGATCGAAGCTGGCCAGCCGCTGGGCCAGATGCGCGCGCGCCGCGACTTCGATCTCGTCCGCAAGCCGTCCGATCACCTCGCCGAAGGTCCAGATCTCGTCGTCGCTATAGCTGCCGGCAATCATCAGGTCAGTGGTATGCCACAGCGCCCGCTTGCGGCTCTCGGGCGTACCTCGCGAGACCGCTTCGTCGAGATCCCTGAGAAACGAATTGTCTTCACTCATTTCGGCCGACCTTAAATCGCAGCAAAACGCGCACAAGCGCTATCCGGGTTCCATAGTACCCACGCATCCGCGAGTATTCGGTAAAGACGCGGGCTAAGTATTGCTTCTAGAAATTCGCTCAAATGCGCGCGAATTGGTTAAGTCGCTCGTTTCAGCCCGGAAATCCGTTCAAATGCCCGACAGATCGGCCGGATCCCTGGCGGATTGGAAACGAGGAATCAGTTCGGCAGGCAGGACCACCAATTTGGTCGAACGGTTAACGGATGCTCCAAAAATGGCGGCCTCCGCGATCGGCTTTGCAAGCCGGGTGTACTCGGACCAGATCAGATAGAGCATCAGGGGTGGCTGCTCGCCGGCCGACAGCAGTTGCGCGCAGCGTTCGGCGGCGCCTTCCGTCAGCCACCAGCCCTGCGCCAGCGTGACCAGTTTCCTGAAATGGCGGATGGTGCCGGATTGCCGGGCCGGATCGACGTCCGCCAGTTGCGCGCAATGGGTCAGCCAGTTGAGGCCGGCCACGATGGCGATGCAAAAATCAGCGGTGGCGTTGCCTTCGAAGTCGATCACGGTGTCCGCATGGGGACGCTGAAAAAGGTAGGCGTCGATCATCTCGAGCTGGCGGGCAGCCTGGCTCAGCAGCCCGAACTCGCTTCCAGGCACCGCCATCACGTAGCGCATCGCCTCCAGCCGGGAGTGATCCCAGACCGAAGCCACGTCGCCGGCAGCGTCCGAGAGCGTGCGCTTGCAGGCTGGATAGATCAGCCTGCCCTGGTCGACGTCGTCGAGATATTGCGGCACACGTCTGGCGAGGTTTTCCAGCAGCAGCTCAGGCGCTGCGAAACCCCGCAACGGCTCTCTCGCCGCCGGTCTCTCAGACAGCGGCTTCCTTGAATGTAACCAATCAAACAAGTCGGCTGCCCCAATGCCGGGTTCGTGCCGATTTTACACCCGCTCGACGAAACTATCGACCACCTTCTTCTCGCCGGCCTTCTCGAAGGCGATGGTGAGCTTGTTGCCGTCGATTTTCACTACATGGCCGTAGCCGAATTTCTGGTGAAACACCCGGTCGTCGAGACTGAATTCGGAGGTGGTGCCGGTCGATTTTGCGATCAGCTCGCCCTCGATGGTTACGGGTCCGCGCTTGTTGCGCGCGAAGTCGCCGCGTGAGGAAGTATCGCTGCGCGAGCC
>JBAUUA010000107.1:0-2018 GCA_049582465.1 Bradyrhizobium sp.
TCGAGCCCGGCCCGCAGTTCGCGAAATACCTCGCGGAGATTCCGCGCGAAGCCTCCAGCACCGTCAATTTCCTGGTCGATCTCAACGCGCAACTGCAGAAAAAGATTCGCTATATCATCCGCATGGAACCGGGCGTTCAGACGCCGGAGGAAACGCTGGCCTCCGGTGCCGGATCGTGCCGCGACTCCGCCTGGCTGCTGATCCAGATCCTGCGGCATCTCGGGCTCGCCGCCCGTTTCGTCTCCGGCTACCTGATCCAGTTGCGTCCCGACATCGACCCGGTCGAAGGGCCGCGCGAGGTCGAGAACGATTTCACCGACCTGCACGCCTGGGCCGAGGTTTACCTTCCGGGCGCCGGCTGGATCGGGTTCGACGTCACCTCGGGCATGCTGACCGGCGAGGGGCACATCCCCGTCGCCGCCACGCCGCATTACCGCACGGCGGCGCCGATCTCGGGCGCGGTCGGATTCGCGCAGGTCGAATTCGCCTTCGAGATGAACGTCAAGCGGATCCGCGAAGCCCCTCGCATTACAAAACCTTTCTCCGACGAATCCTGGGCGCGCCTCGATAGACTGGGCGAGCGGGTCGATGCCGATCTCAGGGAAGGCGACGTGCGGCTGACCATGGGCGGCGAGCCGACCTTCGTCTCCGTCGACGATCTGGAATCGCCGGAGTGGAATATCTCGGCGGTCGGCCCCACCAAGCGCGGCCTTGCCGACGATCTCATTCGACGCTTGCGGACGCGGTTCGCGCCGGGCGGCCTGTTACATTACGGGCAGGGCAAATGGTATCCGGGCGAAAGCCTGCCGCGCTGGGCGTTCGGCCTGTATTGGCGCAAGGACGGCGTGCCGATCTGGAAGAACTCCGACCTGATCGCCACGGTGGAAGGGCCCCACAGCGCGCGGATCGACGATGCCGGACGCTTCGCGGAGAGCACGGCGGCCAAACTCGGCGTCGATGCCGAATATGTGCTGCCGGCGTTCGAGGATCCCAGCCACTGGCTGCAGAAGGAAGCGGGCCTGCCGCCCAATGTCGATCCCAGCGATTCCAAGCTGGCCGACCCGGAAGAGCGCGCGCGCATGGCGCGGGTGTTCGATTCCGGGCTCAACACGCCGAGGGGTTTCGTGCTGCCGATCCAGCGCTGGAATGCCGACGCGAGCAAATCTTCCTCGCGCTGGAAGAGCGAGCGCTGGAAGCTTCGCCGCGGCAATCTGTTCCTGACCCCCGGCGATTCCCCGCTGGGGCTGCGCCTGCCGATCGCCTCGCTGCCGCATATTCCGGCCGACGAATATCCCTACATCGTCGAACAGGATCCGCTGGAGCCGCGCGAGAACCTGCCGGTTTACGACGGCACGCCGGCGGAGGCCGCCGCACCGCATCAGGAGGTGCATGAGCAGCAGCTCAAGGGCGGCGGCGTGCGCACCGCGATGTCGATCGAAATCCGCGACGGCGTGCTGTGCGCCTTCATGCCGCCGGTGGAGAAGCTCGAGGATTACCTGGAACTGGTCTCCGCGGTCGAGGCGACGGCCGAAGAGATGCAGATGCAGGTGCATGTCGAGGGTTATCCGCCGCCCTTCGACCCGCGGGTCGAGGTGATCAAAGTGACGCCCGATCCCGGCGTGATCGAGGTCAACATCCAGCCGGCGACGAGCTGGCGCGAGGCTGTCGACATCACCTTCGGCCTGTATGAAGACGCCGCCCAAGTGCGGCTGGGCGCCAACCGCTTCCTGGTCGACGGCCGCCACACCGGCACCGGCGGCGGCAATCACGTCGTGGTCGGCGGCAGCACGCCGGCTGACTCGCCGTTCCTGCGCCGTCCGGATTTGCTGAAAAGTCTTGTGCTGTATTGGCAGCGCCATCCGTCGCTGTCCTATCTGTTCTCGGGCATGTTCATCGGCCCCACCAGCCAGGCGCCGCGCATCGACGAGGCGCGCCATGACGGCCTCTATGAACTGGAGATCGCGCTGGCGCATGTGCCGCCGCCAGGGATCAAGGCGCCGCTGTGGCTGGTCGACCGG
>JBAUUA010000108.1:0-3479 GCA_049582465.1 Bradyrhizobium sp.
CAACTGATTTGCCCGTCGAGGCTGGGCAAGAACTCGGTAATTTCGAGGGTTGGTGTACGATTCGACTTATGACGAATCGCCCATTCAAGACCGGCGAGAGCCGGCATCAGCCCAGTCTGCTTCCTCCCCGGATTGAGGACTATGTTGAACCGGACAATCCGGTCCGGGCGATTGAGAGCTATGTTTGCGCGCTCGATCTTGCCAAGCTCGGCTTCCGTCATGCCGAGCGGAGCGCGGAAGCGATGGGGCAGCCGCCCTATGATCCAGCCGACCTGCTGAAGCTCTATCTTTACGGCTATATCAACCAGGTCAGGTCGTCGCGGCGGCTGGAGCGGGAGGCGTGCCGCAATCTGGAACTGATCTGGCTGCTCAGGAACCTGAGGCCCGGTTATCGAACGATCGCCCACTTCCGCAAGGAGAACTGGGCGGCGCTGAAGGCGGTGAACCGCGGCTTCGTGTTGCTGGTTCGCCAGCTCGGTCTTGTCGGCGGAAGCCTTGTCGCGATCGATGGTTCGTTCTTTCATGGCGATGCCAGCAAGGCGAGCATCTTTACGCGCAAGAGGCTTGCCGAACAGATCGCAAGGCTGGACCTGGAGATCGAGGCTTACGGCAGATCTGTCGAAGACAAAGATGCAGCGGAAGCCAATGAGCCAAGGAAGGATCGCGCCGACGGTCCGGGTTCTGGCAGCGGAGGAGACGGCGGCGATATCGGCGCCAGAGTATCGGCGCTGATGGCGAAGCGGTTGCGCGCCGAGGCCGATCTGGCTCGGCTGGAAGCGAGCGGCGAGACGCAGATGTCGCTGACCGATTCGGACGCGCGGCTTCTTGTCAAGAACGGTCAGGGGATAGCAGGCTACAATGTGCAGAGCGTCGTTGATGACAAGCACATGCTCATCGTCGCAAGCGAGGTGGTGAACGACAGCAGCGACGTCGGCCAGCTTCACGCGATGGCAAAGGCGGCAAAAGACGCCCTTGAAGCCGAGGCTCTGCAGGCGCTGGCCGATGAGGGTTATTACAGTAGTCTCGAACTGAAGGCGTGCGAGGATGACGGCATCACGGCCTATGTGCCGGTGCCCGAAGGCCGTAGACAACTCGAGAAGAAGGGCCGCTTCAGCCTCAAGGATTTCAGCTACGATCCTGCGGCCGATGCCTACCGGTGTCCGACCGGCGAACTGCTGCGTCCGACTGAGGGGCGCTGGAAGAATGCGAGCGGCCGCGTCGAGGTCCGCTACCTGGGTCGCAAGGTGACCTGCGCAGCATGTCCACTAAGAGCGAAGTGTCTTGCCCCGAAGGCATCTTACCGGAGCATCGCTCGCTGGGAACACGAGGATGTCCTCGAACGTCACCGCGCGAGGATGGAAAGCCAGGAGGCAGCCAGATTGATGCAGCGCCGTTCCGCCATCGTCGAGCACCCCTTTGGGACACTCAAGTGCCGTGCCGGATACCAGCACTTTCTCGTTCGCGGCTTCGACAAGGTCCGCGGCGAATGGAGCCTGATGGCGCTCTGCTACAACTTCACACGCGTGCTCAATATCCTCGGGCTCAAGCGATTTATCGCCTGCATGGCCGCGTCGCTTTTGTTGCTCGAATACGCACCCACAGTCGCCCTGCGGGGCATCCTGCGCATTCTGGGACTTTCAAGACCCTGCAGCCTTCAACTAGCCAACGAATCCGCCCCAGCCAGCTAACTCCAGAGTTCTTGCCCAGCCTCGACGGGCAAATCAGCAAAATCCTGTCCAGCCCCTTTGCCAAAAATATTCCGCTTCAGGGTTTGCGCAAATCACCTTCATATCCCCGGCCATCCCGTTCCACTCCGAGGGGCGTTTCGCAATCGTCACGAATGCGGGTCGGGCTGCGGTGGACGCTGATGTGCCTTTGACGAAGGGCGCGTGACGCGGACGGCAAAATCGTGTGGTCCTGACGCCTCGACGCTGGCGTCAAGTCGGCAGCTAACGCTGCCGGTGACGGTGACAAAAAAGCCCGATCGCCGGCTATCTAATGCACACATCTTTGTTGCGCGGATGAGCTGAGACTGATTCTCTGGTGGCGGTTTGGCTTGCGGAGGACGGTCTTATGTCGAAGGAGATTGGACTTGGACGATTTGGCGATCGTCGCCTGGAAAAAGGGGGGCGTCATTGCATGAGGCGCTGGTTCGACGGCCAGGCTCGTGCATTCGCCGGCTTGCGGGGAGCCGAGCGCGGGAGGTTCAGTTCACGCGCTTTCTGCGCAACGAAAGAGTAAGTGTCGCTGAGATGGCGAGCCATGCGGCTACGCGCACGGCGGATCGTGTTGCTGGCCGCGAGATCATCGTGGTTCAGGATACCAGCGAGCTATTCCTTGGCGGGCGGCGCGCAAAGGCCAACGGATATGGACCTGTCGGCAAAGGTGGCGGAACCCGAGGGCTGCTGCTGCATGCGGCGCTCGCGATTGACGCCGGCAATGATGCGTTACTGGGGCTTGTTGATGCGCAAGTCTGGAATCGCGACAAGGGCAAGGTGACGGCACGACGCTCACGGGTGACAGCGGACAAGGAGTCCCAACGTTGGCTATCGGCGACGGCGAAAGCTAGCGACGCTCTATCGGCCGCGCACAGCATTACCGTGATCTCCGACCGGGAAGGCGACATTTACGAGCACTTCGCACGACGGCCGGCGAATGTGGAACTGATTGTCAGAGCATCCTGGGACCGCCAGATCAAACTGACATCGGGGAAGTCTGCGCGGCTGTTTGCGTTCGGCGACAGCTTGCCGAAAGCCGCCCGATTCAGCGCGACCATTCCTGCGGCGCCGGGCCGCAAGGAGCGGACGGCTCAGCTGGCCCTGCGCTTCTCGCCTGTGACGTTATGCAGGCCGCATCCAAGCCCTGCCCCTGATCTGCCCGATACCATCGGCCTGACCATGGTGGATGTTCGGGAGGTGTCGCCGACCCATGACGGCAAACCGATCCATTGGCGGCTGCTGACCACTCGCGTTCTGACGACCCCGGACCAGGCACGTCGAATCGTCGATCTCTACCGCAAACGTTGGACCATCGAGGAATTCTTCCGCACGCTCAAGACCGCGGGTTTTGATATCGAGGAAGCCGACATCGGCGAACCCGAGGTCATGATCAAGTTCGTCGCCGCAGCCGCAGTGGCGGCGGTAACGATCATGCAACTGGTCCGCGCCCGCGACGGAATGACCGAGGAGAAACTCGCCGAGGCTTTCGAACCCGGTGACCAGCCCGTGCTTGAAGCCCTGTCTTCTCAGCTCGAGGGCTCGACCGCCAAACAGAAGAACCCACATCCAAAAGGCACGCTCGCCTTCGCTGCCTGGGTCATTGCTCGGCTAGGAGGGTGGACAGCCTATTACGGGAAGCCAGGCCCAAAGGTGATGCGTCTGGGCCTCGAGGACTTCCGTCTCATCAAATACGGCGTCTCTCTGCGGTCTCCAAATGTGTGAATCTGATAGCCGGCGATCGGGCTTTCTTGTCACCGTCGC
>JBAUUA010000109.1:0-3620 GCA_049582465.1 Bradyrhizobium sp.
CTGTTCCGCGGAGCGCGCCTTGACGTCGATCATGGTGACGGCGTGGCCGGCATAGGCAAACGCGACGGCGATGCCGCGACCCATGCGGCCGGCGCCGAGACAGGCGACCATGGGACGAGCCGCGGTCATCGGCCAAATCCCTCGCGCAACAGGCTCTGCAACTCGCCCCGGCCGAGGCTACCGAGGCCGAGACTGGCCAGTGTGCGTCCGTCCTTCATAAAATCCTCGCCGCAGATCGCGCCACCGATGGCCAGAAAAGCCTTCGCCAGCGGCGTCGCGACGCCGGCGAGTTCAGCGGCCGAGACCAGCAGCGACAGGCCGAGCCGCAAATCCTCGCGCATGTAGCGATGCTCGGTCAGCACGATCCGCTCGCGCCAGTCGCCGGAATCGGTCAGACGATCGTGCGAACCGCGGCCATACATCCATTGCTCGCCTTCGGTCGCGTAATGATGCGCCAGCGGAAAATGCGGACCGCCATAGCCAAATCCCTCGCGCACCGCGATGCGTTCGGCATCGAGCGCGTCGGTGACGCGGCGGATCGAAGGCTGTGTGCCTTCCTTGTGGATGTCCCAGCGCTCGAAATGCTCGATCGGGCCGGCATTCATCACGATCAGCGGCGGATGGATGATGGGCCCGGCATTCATCAGCGCGCCCGACAGCGCGTCGCCGCAGGGCTCGATCACGCCGGGAAAGGCGCGCCCGATCACGGCGAGGGCGTGATCGGCAGTCTTCAGCGGAAATACGCCGACCGGAAGCCGCTTGGCGCGGATGGTGATGGCGACTTCGAACGGGCCGTGCTTGCGCGTCAGCCAGGGCAGGGTGCCGGTCTCCGCGAAGCTCACCGTGGCGCGATTGCCGGCCTCACGTGCGGCCTTGGCAAAAATTATCGAGCCGAACGTCGCCGGCGGCAGGAACACCACCTGCCCATCAGTGAGGTGGGGCGCCAGCTGCTCGGCGATATCCGGTTGCGCGAAGGCCGGGGCAGGGCACAGGATAAGCTCGACGCTACGCACGGCTTCAGCCATGTCGGTGGTGACGAGTGCCAGTTGCACGTCATGCCGGCCGCTGGAATCCTTGACGACGATGCGAGAGCCCGCCGCGCGATGCTCCGCCACGGCGGCTACGTCGCGCCGCCACAGGCGTACCTCATGCCCCTGCAACGAAAAATCGCCCGCAGCCGCAAACGAGCCGTTGCCGCCGCCGAGTACCGCGATCTTCAAATGGCTTCTCCTTGCGAAGATTCCGGCGCGTCAAGCTGCCTCAGCATGAAATGCTGGACCTTGCCCAGGGCCGTACGCGGCAGGTCATCGACGAACACGATGTCGCGCGGTACCTTGAAGCGGGCAAGCTGCGTCAGCACATGCGCACGAAGTGCTTCCGCCTCCACAGTGCACCCGGAACGCCTGACGACATAGGCCACGGGCACCTCGTCCCATCGGGGATCGGGCCGGCCGATCACGCCGCATTCCACGACGTCGGGATGCTCCAGCAACACGCGTTCGACTTCCGCCGGATAGATGTTCTCGCCGCCGGAAATGATCAGGTTCTTCTTGCGGTCATGGACCCAGAAATAGCCGTCGGCATCGCGCAGCCCGATGTCGCCGGTGCGATACCAGCCGTCATGCAGCGCCTCGCGGGTGGCCCGCTCATTGCCCCAATATTCGTAGAACACGTTGGGGCCGCGCACCGCGATTTCCCCCGGCGTACCCGGCGGCAACTCATGGCCGGCATCATCGATGATAGTCGCCTCGCAGCAAAGGCCGGGCAGGCCGGTCGAGCCGACCCGCGAGAGGTCGCCGCCGAGCCGTGTATAGACCGCGACCGGGCAGGTCTCGGTCGAACCATAGACCTGCAGCACCGGCACCCCGCGCGCGACGAAACGATCGATCAGATGCGGCGGCACGATAGTCGATCCGGTCGAAACAGCCTTCAGCGAGGACAGGTCGGTCGTGGCCCAGGCGGGCTGGTCGCTCACCGCCTGAATGGTCGCGGGCACCAGCACCGTCAGCGTCGGGCGGTCGCGCTCGATGGCTACAAGCGCGGCATCAGGCGTAAAGCGCGAATGGATCGTCACGGTGGCGCCGTGGTGCAGGGCAGGCGTGGTCTGGATGTTGAGGCCGCCGACATGGAAAAACGGCAGCACGGTCAGCACATGATCGTCTGACGTGAGGCCATGCATATGCTGGCTCATCACCCCGTTCCAAAGCAACGCCTCCTGCCGCAGCACCGCGCCCTTCGGCCTCCCCGTCGTGCCAGACGTGTAGACGATCAGCAGCGGACAGGTCAGATCCGTATGCGGATTGCGGCCGTCGCCCTGTGCGCGCGCCAACAGCGCGTCGAATGTGGTTCCGCGTGAAGGCGCAAAATCGAGCCCGACGACGGCGGTGTCTGGCAGGCTCTCTTCCAGCGCGGGCAAAATGTCGGTGAATGCCTGTTCGAGCACCAGCACCTTAACCGAAGCATCCGACAGGATGAACATTTGCTCGGCCACCGCCAGCCGCCAGTTCAGCGGCACCAGCATGGCGCCGAGCCGGGCGCAGGCATAGAGCAGCACCAGATAATCCGGCCGGTTCAGGCTGAGGATCGCGACGCGGTCGCCGCGGCGGACGCCGAATTCGGATTTCAGCGCGCGCGCCGTCCGCGCAATGCGCGCATTGAATGCGGAGTAGCTGAGCGTGCCGCCTTCGAAGATGGTCGCAGGCTTGTCCGGCGTGAACGCCGCGTTCCGCTCGATGAGATCCGAAAGGTCCATCTTCGAACTAGTCGTCCGTCTCGCCGGTTTCGTACAGCGCTTCGCGGCCGATGCGGTCGAGACAGAGTTCGGCTGTCCACGGCAGCATCAGCGAGCCGCAGCGGCTGTCGCGATAGATCCGCTCCAGCGGCAGCGATTTCAGCATCGATTGGCCGCCGCAGGTGCGGATCGCCAGCGTCGCGAGTTCGTTGGCGCCTTCCATCGCGGAATATTGCGCGGCGTAAGCGCGCAGCACCTGCTCCTTGCTGGGATTGGCGCAGGCCTCGGTGACCGCCTGGAACCAGATCGCCTTGATCTGTTCGAGCTTGATCTGCATCTGCGCCACCGCGATCTGCTTGGTCGGATACATCCGGCGCTTGACCGGCGGCGTGCCCGGCACCTCGCCGCGCAGATAGCGCACGGTGAAGTCGTAAGCAGCCTGCGCGAGGCCAATATAGGTCGGCGACAGCGTCAGGAACATATGCGGCCAGCGCATCGCCGCCTGGAAATAGACGCCGCGCGGCATCAGCGCCGCATCCTCCGGCACGAACACGTCCTTGAACAATAGCGTGCGCGATACCGTGCCGCGCATGCCCAGCGGATCCCAGTCGCCTACCACGGACACGCCTTCCGTCTTGGCCGGGATCGCCAGGTAAAGCGTGTTGCGCCGGGAAGCCTTTTCACCCTCCGCGACTTCGGTGCAGAGCACGCCGTAATAATCGGCATGTCCCGCGAGCGAAGCAAAAATCTTCTTGCCGTTGACGATCCAGCCGCCGTTGACCGGCTTTGCCTCGGTGCCGAAGGCGACGCCGCCGGCCGCGGCCGCGCCGCCTTCCGAGAACGGCTGCGAATAGATCGCCCCATGGTCGACGATGCGCTTGTAATGCAC
>JBAUUA010000110.1:0-2151 GCA_049582465.1 Bradyrhizobium sp.
ACCTATTACGGCGCGCAGGCCTATGACGCCGCGCAATTGATCAACAGCGCGGTGGTCGCCGTGAAGGGCGACACCAGCAAGAAGGACGCGATGAAGGTGGCGATGGAGAAGGCCGATTTCAAATCGCTGCGCGGCTCGTTCAAATACGGCAACAACCACATTCCGATCCAGAACTTCTACCTGCAGGACGTGGTCAAGGACGCCGACGGCCAGCTCTCGCTGAAGACCGTCGCCACCATCGTCAAGGACAGCCAGGACAGCTTCCACGGCAAATGCCCGATGAAGTGATCGCGGGTCCTGTCGAATACAGCGGCGGCGCTCGCGCGCGGCCGCTGTTTTCCTTTCGGCAAGTGTTTGTCGGCATGTGTTTTGCAGCCCGATGACTTAGAGAGCCACCTAGAGCGTCCATGCTGCTTGTCGTCGAACAATTTTTGAACGGATTGCAGTTCGGTCTGCTGCTGTTTCTGCTGGCGGCGGGGCTGACGCTGGTGTTCGGCATCATGGACTTCGTCAATCTGGCGCATGGCTCGCTCTACATGATGGGCGCCTATTTCGCGGCCACCTTCGTGGCGTGGACCGGCAGTTTCGTCCTCGGCGTGCTGCTGGCGCTGGGCGCGACCCTGCTGCTCGGCATCGTGCTGGAATTCGTCGCGCTGCGGCACCTCTATGGCCGCGACCATCTCGACCATGTACTGGCGACCTTCGGGCTGATCCTGTTCTTCAACGACGCGGTGCGGCTGATCTGGGGGCCCGCGGGTCTCGCGCTGCCGCTGCCGGCCTGGCTGACGGTGCCGGTCCCGATCCTGCCCGGCATCTATTATCCGGCCTATCGGCTGGCGATCATCGTGGTCGCGCTCGTGGTGGCGCTGCTGCTCTACATCGTCGTGATGCGCACCCGGCTCGGCATGCTGATCCGCGCCGGCGCCTCGAACCGGGAAATGATCGGCGCGCTCGGCATCAACATCAAGCTGCTCTACACCCTGGTATTCGGGCTCGGCGCGGCGCTGGCGGGCCTGGCCGGCATGATGCAGGCGCCAATCCTCACCGTCCAGATCGGCATGGGCGAGAACATCCTGATTCTCGCCTTCGTCATCATCGTCATCGGCGGCATCGGTTCGATCCGCGGCGCCTTCCTGGCCGCGATCTTCGTCGGCATGATCGATACGCTCGGCCGCGCCTTCCTGCCCGATCTCTTGCGCAAGATATTGAGTTCGGCCGCAGCCTCCACCGCGGCGCCTGCGCTTTCCTCGATGCTGATCTATCTCCTGATGGCGATCGTGCTGGTGGTGCGGCCGGAGGGGCTGTTTCCGGCCAACCGCCGATGAAGGCCTTGTTCGACGTCCGCATCGCCGTCGCCGCACTCATCGTCGCCGGCCTCTTGCTGCTTCCGCTCTACACCTCGCTGAGCGGCAACGTCTTCGCGCTGACGCTGTTCACCCGCATCGTGATCTTCGCGCTCGCCGCCGCCAGCCTCAATCTCATCATGGGCTATGGCGGCATGATGAGCTTTGGGCACGCCGCCTATCTCGGGATCGGCGGCTACGCGGTCGGCATTCTCGCCGCCGAGGGCATCGGCTCCGGTTTCATCCAATGGCCGGTGGCGCTGTTGGCTTCCGCGCTGTTCGCGCTGGTGATCGGCGCGCTCTCGCTACGCACCCGTGGCGTCTACTTCATCATGATTACGCTCGCCTTCGCGCAGATGGCCTATTACGTCGCCTCCGGGCTCGCCCGCTACGGCGGCGACGACGGTCTCACCATCTACAAGCGCAGCGATTTCGGCGGGCTGGTCAATCTGTCGAACCGCGTGCAGTTCTATTATCTCTGCCTCGCCTGCCTGCTCGGCGGGCTCTATCTGATCTGGCGCATCGTCAATTCGCGGTTCGGCATGGTGGTGCAGGGCCTGCGTTCCAACGAAGCGCGGATGCAGGCGATCGGCTTTCCCGCCACGCGCTACAGGCTGGCCTGTTTCGTCATCGCGGGCACCATCTGTGGGCTGGCCGGTGCGCTGCTCGCCAACAACACCGACTTTGTCAGCCCGGCCGTGATGTACTGGACCCGCTCCGGCGATCTCATGGTGATGGTGATCCTCGGCGGCATGGGCTCGCTGTTCGGTCCGGTGATCGGGGCGATCGTCTATCTGCTGCTGGAAGA
>JBAUUA010000111.1:0-3591 GCA_049582465.1 Bradyrhizobium sp.
CTAGGAGGGTGGACAGCCTATTACGGGAAGCCAGGCCCAAAGGTGATGCGTCTGGGCCTCGAGGACTTCCGTCTCATCAAATACGGCGTCTCTCTGCGGTCTCCAAATGTGTGAATCTGATAGCCGATCGCCGGGGAGAGCACGACATAAGCCGTAAACCATTGCGCGGGGAATGCCGGGTGTTTGCCGGTGTGACCTGACAACGCGTGTGCCTGCTACCACACCTTCCGCACACGCGGCTATCGGGCGCATCGGGCGCCCGGCATTCCCTGCGCCCTCTGTCCAAGAGGGCGGAACGAACCGATAAAACCTCGCGCGAAACACGCGGCGAGATCGCGAAGGCGTGCGCGGTCAACTCCCCTCCCTCCACGCGCAACGCGCGTGGCGGGGAGGGGGAGGGGAGCGACCTGCCGTTGCATCGGAGAGGCCGTCGACTTGCGATAGCGGATTCCTACTTCCCCGCCTGCATCGCCTTCTCGATCCGCCGCTGCAGCACCGACCAGTACGTCCCCGGCCGAAACCGCTGCAACAGGTCCATGAAGCGGGCGTCGTTGCCGATCAGGATGCGCGGCTGGTTCTTCTCGATGCCCTCGATGATGCGCAGCGCCGCCGCAGTGGGCGTGGTTTTCGCCACCGCGTCGAACCGCTCGATCGATTGCGCGCGGCGGGCGTTGTCGGTCATGCCGACGCCGGTGCGGGAGTTTCGGGCGATGTTGGTGGCGACGCCGCCGGGATGCACCACCGAGAGTTTTACGGGACTTTTCGCGTTCGCCAGCTCATGCCGCAGGCTTTCGGAAAAGCCGCGCACCGCGAATTTCGCCGCAGCATAAGCCGACTGCCCGGGAGGCGCGATGATGCCGAAGATCGAGGACAGGTTGACGATGTGGGCCGCGGGCTGCTGCGCCAGATGCGGCAGGAAGGCGCGGGTCGAGCGCACCACGCCCCAGAAATTGATGTTGAACAGCCATTCCATCTGCGCCTGGTCGATCTCGGCGAACTGGCCGAGCAGGGCGACGCCGGCATTGTTGATGACGATGTTGAGGCCGGGATGGGCGGCGACCGCGTTAGCCGCGAAGGCCTCGATATCGCTCGCCTCGGCGACGTCGACGCGGTGGACGCTGACTTTTCGCGGAGACGCTTTGGCGATCTCGGCGGCAACCGCCTGCAGCCCCGCCTCGTCGCGATCGGCGAGCGCCAGATCCGCCCCGCGCGCGGCAAGCTCCAGCGCCAGCGCCCGGCCGATGCCACTGGCCGCACCGGTCACGGCCACGGCGGCTCCACGGATCGCAGTCATGTGTCACAAGCTCCATGTCGGGAAAATCGCGCGGCAACCCTTATACGGCTGACCGGCTTTGGCAACCGGGCGGCACCGCCGTATCGGCGCGGCTTTCCTCGCGCCGTCGCGCCGTGGTATGGCAGAGCCATGTCGTTCTCATTCCTGCTGACCGCGCTGATCGTCGTCGTCTCGCCCGGCACCGGCGTGCTCTATACGCTGGCGGCGGCGCTGACGCGGGGGTCGCGGGCCGGCATCGCCGCGGCATTCGGCTGCACGCTGGGGATCGTTCCGTCGATGTTCGCCGCCATGCTCGGGCTCGCCGCGGTGATGCACACCAGCGCGCTGGCGTTTGCGGCGCTGAAATGGTGCGGGGTGGTCTATCTGCTGTACATGGCGGTTCAGGTGCTGCGCGAGCAGGGGGCGCTCGCCGTCGATGCGCAGGTCGACGCGCGCTCGCTGAAGCGGGTGGCCGTCACCGGCTTTCTGATCAACATCCTCAACCCGAAACTGTCGATCTTCTTCCTGGCGTTCCTGCCGCAGTTCATCGCGGCGGACGAAGTCCATCCGGTGCTCTCGATGCTGGAGCTGAGCGGCACCTTCATGGCGATGACGTTTGCGGTGTTCGTGCTCTACGGCCTGTTCGCGGCCCGCGTCCGCGACCGCGTCGTGACCCGGCCGCGGGTGATGATTTGGTTGCGTCGCTGCTTCGCCGGCGGTTTCGCCGCGCTCGGCATCAGGCTGGCGTTCGCCGAGCGGTAGCTTTCGCTGTCATGCCGGGCGGCCACGGCCGCGCCGGAAATGAAAAAGCGGGCACGGGGCCCGCCGACTTTGAAAATCGTTTTACTCTGGCCGGATGCCCGGGCGGAGCTCAGGCCCCACCCGGGCTTGGAAGGTTACTTCTTGGACTTCTTGGCCTTCTTCGCCTTCTTCGCCTTTTTCGCCTTCTTCGCTTTCTTAGCCATAGTATCCTCTCAGGGTTTAATGGATGGAAACGCGACACGAGGCATGCTCGGCGGAGGGCCAGCCTCGCAACATCCTCGATTGCAATCCCAACAGATTCGCGGGCCGCTGCCCCGCGCTGTCACGTTGCTGTCATTACGTTATCCACAGCTGTTATGCGTTTTTCGATGCTTTCCGGCAGGATTTTCACCGTCGCGCCGGTTCTCGACGAGAGCATGCATCGATTTTTCGAGACGATCGATCGCGGGATCAGGCTGGCGATGACGGTGCGCAGTTCGGTCGCGCGCCTGCCGCGCTGCTTCAGGGTTAACGATGCACGAATGCGCCGACGCGTTCTGCATCGATCCGGAACAGCGGCCGCGCGCGATCGGCAAGAGCGAAGCCGCTTCTGCCGCCCTGCGCGTGCCAACGATCGACGGCGCATGATCTTACCGCCAGCCTGCTCTCGCCTTCGCGGATTGCGCGCATCTTCATGATTTCAAAACCACGGCGCGGATTGTTCGTCGCCAGTGAGAGTCCGTTAAGCGAGGAAGCTGCATGTTGTTGTCAACAAAGGGGATGATCGTGGGTGGGCTGTTCGACAGAAGGGGAGGCAGGACCGTGCGATCCTGCATTCATGGATGCTGAGCGTTCCGACGCTGTGGACGGTGTTCGTCATCAATTTTCTCGCGCTCGGCCTGATCTGGGCCTATGTCGCGCACAGCTACCCCAAGCTGGAAGCAGCCCGTTTCTGGACCGGCTCGGCGTTTGCCGCAGCATTTGGCGCAAGCGCCGCCGTCGTGAGCCGGGAATTCGGCTGGATCCTGCCTTTGCTCTGCGGCGGCGTGATGATCCTTTTTGCGATCTGCCTTGCCGCGATGGGCGTCCAGCGGTTTTACGATCGGCCGGTGTCCTGGCGCGGCGCCATGGTGCTCATAGCGACAACCTTTGCCGCGCTGGTGGTTTTCACCTTCGTCCACGAAGATGTGCGGATGCGGATGCTGATCTATTCGCTCGCCGAGGCGGCTCCGTTCCTGTACGTGCTCAGGCTGCTGCTCTCGTCGAAGGACGGTCGCGCCCATCCGGGAGCCCGGCTTGCCGGCATCGTCGCTGTGCTGATCCTGGTGATGTTCGCGGTGCGGCCGATCGGCCAGTTGGCCGGCCTCGATCTCGCCTTCGCTCACTCGGGCGCCGCGCTCTCGGTGACCGTGCTTCTGATGATGTTCCTGTCGATGTCGATCAATTTCGGCTTCCTGCTGATGGCGGTGGACCGGCTGCGCAGCGAGGTCGCCGATCTCGCGCTGCTCGACGATCTCACCGGCGTCGGCAACCGGCGGCATTTGCTGCAGCGGTTGACCGAGGAATGCGCGCGGTCG
>JBAUUA010000112.1:0-3215 GCA_049582465.1 Bradyrhizobium sp.
TCGGCCACCCGCGGCAGACCGCCGGTGATGTCGCGGGTCTTGGCGCTCTCGGTGGAGATACGCGCCAGGATGTCGCCGGGCTTGACCTTCGCGCCGACGTCGACCGAGAGGATCGCGTCGACCGAAAGCATGTAGCGGGCCTCGCCGCCACGCGCGAGCTTGAGGACCTTGCCGTCCTTGCCCTTGATGACGATGGCCGGACGCAGATCCGCGCCGCCGCGCGACGAACGCCAGTCGATGACGACGCGCTTGGCGATACCGGTGGATTCGTCGAGCGTTTCCGAGATCGACTGACCCTCGACCAGATCCTCGAACCCGATGACGCCCTCGACCTCGGTCAGAACCGGCCGGGTGTACGGGTCCCATTCGGCGATGCGCTGGCCGCGCTTGACCATATCGCCCTCGTCGACCCGCATGCGCGCGCCGTACTGGATGCGATGGGTCGCACGCTCGGTACCGTCGGCATCGGCCACCGCGACCACCATGTTGCGCACCATGGCGACCAGATGACCTTCGCTGTTCTTCTGGATCGCCTTGTTCTTGATCGTCACCTTGCCGTCGAAATTCGACTCGATGAACGACTGCTCGTTGATCTGCGCCGCGCCGCCGATGTGGAACGTGCGCATCGTCAGCTGGGTGCCGGGTTCGCCGATCGACTGCGCCGCGATGACGCCGACTGCTTCGCCGTGGTTGACCGGCGTGCCGCGGGCGAGGTCGCGGCCATAGCACTTGCCGCAGATGCCGTTGACGAGTTCGCAGGTCAGGGCCGAGCGGATCTTCACTTCCTGGATGCCGGCCTGCTGCAGCGCGTCGACGTGGCTCTCTTCCATCAGGGTGCCGCGCTTGACCACGATCTTGTTGGTCGCGGGATCGCGCAGATCCTCGCCCGCGGTGCGGCCGAGAATACGCGACGCCAGTGAGGCAACCACCGTGCCGGCATCGATGATGGCGCGCATCTTGATGCCGAGCTTGGTGCCGCAATCGTCGGCCGTGATGATGCAGTCCTGCGCCACGTCGACCAGACGCCGCGTCAGGTAGCCGGAGTTCGCCGTCTTCAACGCGGTGTCCGCGAGACCCTTGCGGGCGCCGTGGGTCGAGTTGAAGTATTCGAGCACCGACAGACCTTCCTTGAAGTTGGAAATGATCGGCGTCTCGATGATCTCGCCCGACGGCTTGGCCATCAGGCCGCGCATGCCGGCGAGCTGGCGCATCTGGTCCTGCGAACCGCGGGCGCCGGAGTTCGACATCATGAAGATCGAGTTGATCTGGGCCTCGCCGCCTTTCGGATTCTTCTTAACGGCGGAGATTTCCGTCATCATGTCTTCGGAGATCTTCTTGGTGCACTTCGACCAGGCGTCCACGACCTTGTTGTACTTTTCGCCGTGGGTGATCAGGCCGTCGTTGTACTGCTGCTCGAATTCCTTGGCGAGCGTGCGGGTCTCCTCGACGATCTTCCACTTCGACGCCGGCACCACCATGTCGTCCTTGCCGAACGAAATGCCGGCCTTGAACGCATTGTAGAAGCCCAGCGCCATGATGCGGTCGCAGAAGATCACGGTCTCCTTCTGACCGCAGTGACGATAGACCTGGTCGATGACGCCGGAGATTTCCTTCTTCGTCATCAGCTTGTTGATGATGTCGAAGGGAACCTTGGTCGACTTCGGCAGCACGTTGCCGAGCATGACGCGCCCCGCCGTGGTCTCGATCCAGCGCCGGACCGGCTTGCCAGCCTCGTCGACGCCCTGCCAGCGATACTTGATCTTGGTGTGGAGGTGGATGACCTTGGAATGCAGGGCATGCTCGATCTCGGCCATTTCGCCGTAGAGCTTGCCTTCGCCCGGCAGGCCTTCACGCAGGATCGACAGGTAGTACAGACCGAGCACGATATCCTGCGACGGCACGATGATCGGCTGACCGTTGGCCGGATGCAGGATGTTGTTGGTCGACATCATCAGCACGCGCGCTTCCAGCTGCGCTTCGAGCGACAGCGGAACGTGCACGGCCATCTGGTCACCGTCGAAGTCGGCGTTGAACGCCGCGCAGACCAGGGGATGCAGCTGGATCGCCTTGCCTTCGATCAGCACCGGCTCGAACGCCTGGATGCCCAGGCGATGCAGCGTCGGCGCGCGGTTCAGCAGCACGGGATGCTCGCGAATCACCTCGTCGAGAATATCCCAGACCTCGGGACGCTCTTTTTCGACCAGCTTCTTCGCCTGCTTCACCGTGGTGGACAGACCCTTGGCGTCAAGCCGCGAATAGATGAACGGCTTGAACAGCTCCAGCGCCATCTTCTTCGGCAGGCCGCACTGATGCAGGCGCAGTTCGGGACCGACCACGATCACCGAACGCCCCGAATAGTCGACGCGCTTGCCGAGCAGGTTCTGCCGGAAACGGCCCTGCTTGCCCTTCAGCATGTCGGCCAGCGACTTCAGCGGCCGCTTGTTGGCGCCGGTGATGACGCGGCCGCGGCGGCCGTTGTCGAACAGTGCGTCGACAGCCTCCTGCAGCATGCGCTTTTCGTTGCGGATGATGATGTCCGGCGCGCGCAGCTCCATCAGCCGCTTCAGGCGGTTGTTGCGATTGATGACGCGGCGGTAGAGGTCGTTGAGATCCGAGGTCGCAAAGCGGCCGCCGTCGAGCGGCACCAGCGGCCGCAGGTCCGGCGGGATCACCGGCACCACGGTCAGGATCATCCACTCCGGCTTGTTGCCGGAATAGCGGAACGCCTCGACGATCTTCAGACGCTTGGCGAGCTTCTTGTGCTTGATGTCGGACTCGGTCTCCTGCATCTCGACGCGCAGCGAGGCCTCGAGCTTCTCGAGATCAAGTCCCTTCAAGAGCTCGCGGATCGCCTCGGCGCCGATCATGGCGGTGAAGGAATCCTGGCCGTATTCGTCCTGCGCCTTCAGGTACTCGTCTTCCGACAAGAGCTGGCGGTCCTTGAGCGCGGTCAGGCCGGGCTCGAGAACGACGTAGTATTCGAAATACAGAATCCGCTCGAGATCCTTCAACGTCATGTCGAGCAGAAGGCCGATACGGGACGGCAGCGACTTCAGGAACCAGATATGCGCGACGGGGGCTGCGAGCTCGATATGGCCCATGCGCTCGCGCCGGACCCGCGACAGCGTCACTTCGACCGAGCACTTCTCGCAGATGATGCCCTTGTACTTCATGCGCTTGTACTTGCCGCACAGGCACTCGTAGTCCTTGATCGG
>JBAUUA010000113.1:0-2782 GCA_049582465.1 Bradyrhizobium sp.
CGGTAACCCTTTGGTCACCCTGACAGGGCCGCCACACCTGTTACGCAGGTCTTTCCAATTTGAAGCATGCTGTTCCCATATGCGACAGCGGGCGCCAACGAAGCGTGAACAGGGCCGTCTCACCCTCAATGAAAGGTTGCCAAAAGTCCTTTATCCATGGGCTTAATCCACGATCCACTGTCTTAAATTCATGATCTCTTTATTGTCTTATTTAAGCGGATCTTCAACCGGCCGCCTTAAGTTGTGACTATCAGACGGGACCAAAGTTTCGTCGAATAAGTCGATAAAAACGACAACAGGGGAAGTGTCATGATGAAAGCCGTTGCAACGGCGGTGGATGCCGCCGAACGCGCTCCCGGGGCTCCGGTACAGCCGCTCTATCTGGAAGCGTTGACATTGGTGGAGCGGCTGCATCGCCGCCTGCTCGACGTGATCAAGGACGAGTTCGATCGTCGCGGCCGCGCCGACATCAATTCGGTGCAGGCGCTCTTGCTCTATAACATCGGCGACAAGGAGCTGACCGCGGGCGAACTGCGCACGCGCGGTTACTACCTCGGCTCCAACGTATCCTACAACCTCAAGAAGCTGGTCGAACTCGGCTTCCTGGATCATCAGCGCTCGCGCGTCGATCGCCGCTCGGTGCGCATTCGCCTGACCGCGCAGGGCCAGGAGATCCGCAAGATCGTCGACGCGCTCTACCAGAAGCATGTCAAGACGGTGGAGCAGGTCGGCGGCATCTCGAACGAGGAGTTCGCGACCCTGAACAAGTCGCTGCACCGGCTCGAGCGGTTCTGGACCGACCAGATCCTGTATCGGCTCTGAGATTTCTTTCGGCCAAGCCGGCGTTCTCAAGAAGACCGGCAGCCATTCGATAAAGCAAAAACAAGAAAAAAGAGACTTCCCCCCAAAGCGCATCGGCCGGGCTTCCCCCGGACCGGTGCGTTTTTGTTTTCACAGCGTTTTCAAGCGAATTGGAGGGCCGGTTCGCGTGAAGAAGTCGCGTTAAACCCGAAAATGCCCGGTAGAATTTCGGTCGTTTCCGAAATGGAACTTTTGCACGGCGTCGTGCTTAATCCACATATCGGAGGAGCGGGCCATGCTGGTCGAGCGCGGATTGCGGGTCATGAACGTCGAAGTGGTGGGCGATGCCTATGCCATCGCCGCGAATTATCTGCGCCGCACCGGCGCCATCCCCGACAGCTTTGCCACCGACGAACGGCTGCTGCAGATCATCGTCGAGATGTTTCAGCGCGGCGAAATGAACCGGCTCAAGCTCGCCAACAAGGCGATCGCCAGGTTCGAGTCCCTCGAACTGGTCTAGCTCCCCGAGCGAACCATTCCCGACAGCGAAGAGGATGCCATGGAAGCCGCCATCGACCGCATCATGATGACCTACGATCTCCTGCTGAACCGCTCCGCGGCCGCCAGCGCCGAGGCGCGCGTCAAGGTAACGGACTATCTCGCCAAGCTGATGGAAGCCGGCGAAAAGGATACGCATCGGCTGACCGTGTGCGGTCTGACCTACCTGCGCGAACTCGACGGCTCCAGTGATCCGGTGAAGGCTGGATTTACCGGGCTTTGAGCGGAGGCATTTCCGCCCGTAATGGCCGGGCTTGACCCGGCCATCCATCCCTTCGCGGGACTCGCTAGCAGGACTCTCTTATGAAGATCGATGGATACGCGGGTCAAGCCCGCGTATGACGCAGTGTCTTTGGACCGGGTCGTGCACGTCGCTGACGGCCCGCAAAATTATCTGATACCCTCGGCGCTCAACAAAACGCGCCCGAGGAAATCCCATGCTCACGCTGCATCATCTCAACGACTCCCGTTCGCAACGGATCCTCTGGCTCCTGGAAGAGCTGGGGGTGCCTTATGAAATGAAGCGTTATCAGCGCAATGCGGCCACCAGGCTCGCTCCGCCGGAGCTGACCGCGGTGCATCCGCTCGGCAAGTCGCCGGTCATCACCGACGGCGAGGTCAGGATCGCTGAGTCCGGCGCCATCGTCGATTACATCATCCGCCGCTACGGCAATGGGGCGATGATGCCTGCACTCGGCAGCCCCGACTATGAGACCTACAACGAGTGGCTGCATTATGCCGAAGGCTCGGCGATGCTACCGCTGATGCTGAATCTCTATGTCTCGAGGTTGAAGGAGGCGGGCGCGCCGCTGCACCCGCGCATCGACAGCGAAATCGCCAACCATCTCGGCTATATCGACGGCGCACTCGACGGACGCGAATTCTTTGTCGGGACGTCGCTGACCGGCGCCGATATCCAGATGAGCTTTGTCGCCGAAATGGCGAAGGTGTTCGACAGGCTCGGACCGTATCCGAACTTGAGCGCGTGGCTGTCGCGGATGCACGCGCGCCCGGCGTTCCAGCGTTCTGTCGAGAAGGGCGGCGCATACCGGTTCGCGAAGTAGCGCGGTCGTCGCATGTGCAATGGTCATTCCGGGAGGGTGCGTTAGCACCAGACCCGGAATCTCGAGATTCCGGGTTCGATGCTCCGCATCGCCCCGGAATGACGAATGCGCCTAAAATCTAGTTTCTCCAGCCGGATCAGGCTGTTTCTACCTGTCCAGTCCCTTCGCAAAAAATATTCTGATTTTCAGAAACCGCAAATCACCTTTATAACTTACCCCGTCCACTCCACACGAGGGGCGTATCGCGATCGTCACGGACGCGGGGTTGGATGCGATGGACGCGGCGGCGCTCTTGACGAACAGCGCTCATGCGGACGGAGAAGTCGTGTGGTCCTGACGCCTCGACGCTGGCGTCAAGT
>JBAUUA010000114.1:0-3690 GCA_049582465.1 Bradyrhizobium sp.
CGACCACGCGCAGATCGTGCGAGATGAACATGTAGGTCAGATCGCGCTTGCGCTGCAGTTCGCGCAACAGATCGACCATCTGGGCCTGGAACAGCATGTCGAGCGCGCTGGTCGGCTCGTCCAGCACCACGAAGTTCGGCTCCAGCACCACCGCGCGCGCGATCGAGATACGCTGGCGCTGGCCGCCGGAGAACTCGTGCGGATAGCGGAAGCGCGTCGCCGGATCCATGCCGACATCCCTGAGCGCCTTGATCACCCGCGCCTCGCGCTCCTCGCCCGACAGCGAAGGCTGGTGCACGCTGAGGCCCTCTGCGACGATGTCGCCGACCGACATTCGCGGGCTCAGCGCGCCGAACGGATCCTGGAACACGATCTGCATGTCGCGGCGGAACGGCCGCATCGCCTTGAAGCGCAGGCCCTGGATATCGTGCCCCAGAAACACGATCGGCCCGTCGGAAGAAATCAGCCGCAGCAGCGCCAGGCCGAGCGTGGTCTTGCCGGAGCCGGATTCGCCGACCACGCCGAGCGTCTCGCCCTTGCGCACCGAAAGGCTGACGCCGTCGACCGCCTTGATATGCCCGACCGTCGAGCGCAGCAGGCCGCGCTTGACCGGAAACCACACTTTGAGATCGCGCGAGGATATCACGACCGGCGATTCCGGGCGCGGCGGCGCCGGATCGGGCTTTGGTTCGGCCGCCAGCAAGGCCCTGGTGTAGGGATGCTTCGGCGCGTTGAAGACCTGCTCCACCGGCCCCTGCTCGACGATCTTGCCGCCGTTCATGACGCAGACCACGTCGGCGATGCGCCGCACGATGCCGAGGTCGTGGGTGATGAACAAAAGGCTCATGCCCAGCCTGGTGCGGATTTCCGCCAGCAGCGCGAGGATCTGCGCCTGCACGGTGACGTCGAGCGCGGTGGTCGGCTCATCCGCGATCAACAGATCGGGCTCGTTGGCGAGCGCCATCGCGATCATGACGCGCTGGCGCTGGCCGCCGGACAATTGATGCGGATAGGAGGCGAGCCGGGTCTCCGGGTCGGGAATGCCGACCTGCGTCAAGAGCTCGAGCGTCCGCGCCCGCGCCTTCGCGCCGCCGATGTCGCGGTGAAGCTGCAGGATCTCGACGATCTGGGACTCGATCGTGTGCAGCGGATTGAGCGACGTCATCGGTTCCTGGAAGATGATGGAAATGTCGTTGCCGCGGATGCCGCGGATGTCGTGCTCCGACAGCCCCAACAGCTCCCTGCCCTTGAAGCGAATGCTGCCGGACGGATGCGACGCGGTCGGATATGGCAACAGTTTCAGGATCGACAAGGCGCTGACGGATTTGCCGGAGCCGGATTCGCCAACCAGCGCCACGCACTCGCCGCGCTTGATCTCGTAGGAGATGTGATCGACGGCGATCGACTCGCCGCTCGGCTGATGAAATGCCACCGACAGATCGCGGATGTCGAGCAGCGGCTGGTTGATGGCGTCCATGCGGGTGTGTTACCTGAACGTCTTGCGCGGATCGAACGCGTCGCGCACGGCCTCGCCGATGAAAATCAAAAGCGACAGCATGATCGCGACCGCGAAGAATCCGGTGAAGCCGAGCCATGGCGCCTGCACGTTGGCCTTGCCCTGCGACAGCAATTCGCCGAGCGAGGGCGATCCCGGCGGCAGGCCGAAACCGAGGAAGTCCAGCGCAGTCAGCGTCATCACCGAGGACGACACGATGAAGGGCAGGAAGGTCATGGTCGCGACCATGGCGTTCGGCAACAGGTGCCGGAACATGATCGTGGCATTGGACACGCCGAGCGCGCGGGCCGCCGTGATGTATTCGAAATTGCGCCCGCGCAGGAATTCCGCGCGCACCAGGCCAACCAGCGACACCCAGGAGAACAACAGGAGGATGCCGAGCAGGATGAAGAAGCCCGGCGGCAGCACCGCCGAGATGATCAGAAGCAGATAGAGCGAAGGGATCGCGTTCCAGATCTCAATGATGCGCTGGAACAGAAGATCGGTCCAGCCGCCGAAATAGCCCTGCACGCCGCCGGCGGCGACGCCGATGATCGACGAGAACAGCGTCAGCGTCAGACCGAACAGCACGGAAATGCGAAAGCCGTAGATCAGCCGCGCGACCACGTCGCGGCCCTGGTCGTCGGTGCCGAGCCAGTTGTATTCGAGGTCGCGGCAGCTCTTGAGGTGCTTTCGCTCGAGTACAGGCTTGCACTCGGCTTCCGTCAAAAGCCAGGTCGGCTTCGATGGCGCCGGCGTGGGCAGGTCCAGATTATGCGTGTCGTAGGAATAGCGGATCAGCGGCCAGACGATGGTGCCGCCCTTGTCCTTGATCAGCTTCTGCAGATAGGGATCGCGATAATCGGCAGCGGTCTCGAAATCGCCGCCGAAGGTGGTCTCCGAATAGGTGACGAAGGCCGGCCAGTATAGATGGCCGTCGAACTTGATCAGGAAGGGGCGGTCGTTGGCGATCAGTTCGGCGAACAGCGAGACGAAGAACAGGACCAGGAAGATCCAGAACGACCAGTAACCACGGCGGTTCGACTTGAAATTCTGCCAGCGCCGGCGGTTGAGCGGCGACGGGCCGAAGCGGCGGCGCGATGATCGTCATCAGACCTCCCGCGCCTCGAAATCGATCCGCGGATCGATCCACATATAGGCGAGATCGGAGATCAGATTGACCACGAGGCCGACCAGCGAGAAGATGAAGAGCGTTCCGAACACGACCGGATAATCGCGGTTCAGCACGCTCTCGAAGCCGAGCAGGCCGAGGCCGTCCAGCGAGAAGATGGTCTCGATCAAAAGCGAGCCCGAGAAGAAGGCGTGAATGAACGCGCCGGGGAACCCGGCAATCACGATCAGCATGGCATTGCGGAAGACGTGGTTGTAGAGCACCTGCGTCTCGCTGCAGCCCTTGGCGCGCGCGGTCATCACATATTGCTTGCGGATTTCATCGAGGAACGAGTTCTTGGTGAGCAGCGTCATGGTGGCGAACGCCCCCAGCGCCATCGAGATCAAGGGCAGCGTGATGTGCCAGAAATAGTCGATGATTTTCCAGTACCAGGGGAATTGCGACCAGCCGTCCGATGTCAAGCCGCGCAGCGGGAAGATATTCAGAAACGATCCGCCGGCGAACAGGATGATCAACAGGATCGCGAACAGGAACCCCGGGATCGCGAAGCCGACGATGACCACCGCCGAGGTCCAGGTATCGAACTTCGAGCCGTCCTTGACCGCCTTGCGGATGCCGAGCGGGATCGAGATCAGGTAGCTCAGCAGGGTCATCCAGATGCCGAGCGACATGGAGACCGGCAGCTTCTCCTTGATCAGGTCCACCACGTTGATATCGCGGAAATAGCTTCTGCCGAAATCGAAGCGCGCGTAGTTCCACACCATGAGCGCGAAGCGTTCCGGTGCCGGCTTGTCGAAGCCAAACTGCTTCTCTAGACTCTTGATGAAATCGGGATCGAGCCCCTGCGCGCCGCGGTATTTCGAACTGACCGCATCGGTCGAGGTGCCGACCTGGCCGCGCGCGCCGAAATCGCCGCCGCCGCCGGAAATGCGCGAAGTGCCGCCGGTGTCGGCGCCACTGAGCTGCGCGATGACACGCTCGACCGGGCCGCCGGGCGCAAACTGCACCACGACGAACGATACGAACAGGATCCCGAGCAGGGTCGGGATCATCAGCACAATGC
>JBAUUA010000115.1:0-2430 GCA_049582465.1 Bradyrhizobium sp.
ACCCCTCCCCACCGCTGCGCGGAGGGAGGGGAGAAGAACGCACTGGAGCTGCAGAGAGAGCTTCATCGAAACAGACGGCTCCATCATATGCGATAGCCCCGCGCTTGCGAGGAGGGCGGCGCGCTCGTCGGAGCGCGATGGGTGGGGCGCGCTCACAATGACGGCACCAACAAACAGAAATTCACAGGAGGATAGGTCATGAACATCCGCTCCAATCCGGACACCACGCTTCCCGCCGTCACTACCGGCCCGCTGCCGGCGTCACGCAAGATCTTCGTCACGCCGGACGAAGCGCCCGATGTCCGGGTGCCGCTGCGCGAGATCATCCTCTCCGAAGGCGCCGGCGAGCCCAATCTTCCGGTCTATGACACCTCCGGCCCCTACACCGATCCGGCCGTCACCATCGACGTCAATGCCGGGCTCACGCGCAATCGCATCGAATGGGTGAAAGAGCGCGGCGGCGTCGAGGAATATCAGGGCCGCGAGATCAAGCCGGAAGACAACGGCAATGTCGGCGCCTCGCATGCGGCGAAATCCTTCAACGCCCATCACAGGCCGCTGCGCGGGCTCGACGGCCACATGATCACCCAGCTCGAATTCGCCCGCGCCGGCATCATCACCAAGGAGATGATCTACGTCGCCACCCGCGAAAATCTCGGCCGCAAGGTCCAGCTGGAACGCGCCGAAGCCGCCCTCGCCGACGGCGAAAGTTTTGGTGCCTCGGTCCCGGCCTTCGTTACCCCGGAGTTCGTACGCTCCGAGATCGCGCGCGGCCGCGCCATCATCCCCTGCAACATCAACCACGGCGAACTCGAGCCGATGATCATCGGCCGCAATTTCCTGACCAAGATCAACGCCAATATCGGCAACTCCGCAGTAACCTCGTCGGTCGAGGAGGAAGTCGACAAGATGGTGTGGGCGATCCGCTGGGGCGCCGACACCGTGATGGACCTCTCGACGGGCCGCAACATCCACACCACGCGGGAATGGATTCTGCGCAATGCGCCGATCCCGATCGGGACCGTGCCGATCTACCAGGCGCTGGAGAAGTGCGAAGGCGATCCGGTCAAACTGACCTGGGAGCTCTACAAGGACACGCTGATCGAGCAGTGCGAACAAGGCGTCGATTATTTCACGATCCACGCCGGCGTGCGGCTGCCTTACATCCACCTCACCGCCAACCGCGTCACCGGCATCGTCTCGCGCGGCGGCTCGATCATGGCGAAGTGGTGCCTGGCGCATCACAAAGAGAGTTTCCTCTATACGCATTTCGAGGAAATCTGCGACCTCATGCGCAAATACGACGTGTCGTTCTCGCTCGGCGACGGCTTGCGCCCCGGCTCGATCGCGGACGCCAACGACCGCGCGCAATTCGCTGAACTGGAGACGCTCGGCGAACTGACGCAGATCGCCTGGAAGAAAGGCTGCCAGGTCATGATCGAGGGCCCCGGCCACGTGCCGCTGCACAAGATCAAGATCAACATGGACAAGCAGCTCAAGGAATGCGGCGAGGCGCCGTTCTATACCCTGGGGCCGCTGACGACCGACATCGCGCCGGGCTACGACCACATCACGTCAGGCATCGGTGCGGCCATGATCGGCTGGTTCGGCTGCGCGATGCTCTGTTACGTGACGCCGAAGGAGCATCTCGGGCTGCCCAACCGCGACGACGTCAAGGTCGGCGTCATCACCTACAAGATCGCCGCCCACGCCGCCGATCTCGGCAAGGGCCACCCCGCCGCCCAACTGCGCGACGACGCCTTGTCCCGCGCCCGCTTCGACTTCCGCTGGGAAGACCAGTTCAACCTCGGCCTCGATCCCGAAACCGCCCGCGCCTATCACGACGAGACCCTGCCGAAGGAAGCCCACAAGGTCGCCCATTTCTGCTCGATGTGCGGTCCGAAATTCTGCTCGATGAAGATCACGCAGGACGTGCGGGATTATGCCGCGACGCTGAACGATCCGGCAGCAGTGGGGATGAGCATGAATGGCACCATCGAGGATGGGATGGCGCAGATGTCGGCGAAGTTCAAGGAGATGGGCGGGCAGGTGTATCTGGATGCGGAGAAGGTGAAGGAGAGTAATCGGGTGCTATGAGGCCCCCGCTCCTCGTCATGCCCGGGCTTGACCCGGGCATCCATCGGAAAGCGAAAGGCCTGGCGAGAGCCCGGCTTCTTTTTATCCAAGACAGTGCATTTGCCGCTAACCACCTGAAGTAGTTGTTGCATTAATTTCAATAAGAGGTTTCTTTAAGAATGCGAGCAGCAGACTTGTTTGCTGAGGTGGTCCAGTGGAAGAATTCGCCAAATTGCTTACTAGTTTTGCCGCGCTTGTTGGAGCCATAGCTTGGCCAATAACGTTATTTCTGATCGTTTACATTTTCCGAACCGAGTTGCGGGCGACGTTGGATAAAGTGCCAAGCCTAATCGA
>JBAUUA010000116.1:0-2594 GCA_049582465.1 Bradyrhizobium sp.
GTATCTCCGCACACGCAGTCTAAGTCTCGGTGCTCCCGAACACGATAAAGATTATGATCGAAAGTGAGATAACTGCTGTCTTCATGCCGGCACCTTACAAACGGAGTGCGCATTTGAGGCTGGCCGCAAGCCGTTATAGGCCAATGCCATCGTTCTTCAGTGCTCGTGCCTATGTTCTGGCAGCGTCAATCCAAACGTCTTCGTCAAGTCCGCGATCTGGGCCGGCGTCAAAAAGCGCGGGTTGAGACCCCGCAGCAGCAGATAGAGCTTTGCGGTTTCTTCCAATTCTTCGGTGGCGAACACCGCGGCTTCCAGCGACTCTCCCGCGACCACCGGGCCGTGATTGGCAAGCAGCACCGATGAGTATTTGCCGGCGAGCCCCTTGATGGCATCGGCGACCGCCGGATCGCCCGGCCGATAATACGGTACCAGTGCGGTGGCGCCGCACTTGATCAGGTAGTAGGCCGTCATTGGCGGCAGCGCCGCACGCGGGTCGATCTCCGGCAGCATCGAGAGCGCGACCGAATGCGTCGAATGCAGATGCACCACCGCGCGGGCCGAGCCACGGGTCTGGTACAGCGCGGTATGCAGCGGCACTTCCTTGGTCGGGGCATCGCCGGAGGCGAGTTTTCCGGTGGCGTCGAGCCGCGACAGCCGGGCCGGGTCGAGAAAGCCGAGCGAGGCATTGGTCGGCGTTACCATATACCCGCCGTCTTCCAGCCTCACGCTGATATTGCCTGACGAGCCCGGCGTCAGCCCGCGCTCGAACAGCGAACGGCCGAGCCGGCAGATTTCCTCGCGTACCCTGGTTTCGGTCATGCCAGCACCTCTTTGCCGCCTTGTCTCATGCTTTGGCAGCGCGGCCAAGCCGTGATACCCAGAGGGCAAAGCCGCTGTTAAATCCGGCTGTGAGGAAACCTGAGGTAAAGCCTTATGCCTGAATCAGTATCCCAAAAGCCGCGCGTCGCCGTTATCGGGCTGGGCTCGATGGGCTTTGGCATGGCGACCTCGCTCAGGCGGGCGGGTTTTGACGTCACCGGCTGCGATGTTTCAGTCGAAGCCGTGGCACGGTTCGTCGCCGATGGCGGCGGCGGCGCCACCACGCCGGCGGAAGCCGCCAGGGGCGCGGACATTGTCGTCAGCGTGGTCGTCAATGCCGCCCAGACCGAAACCATTTTGTTCGGGGCAAATGGGGTGGCGGAAACTCTGCCAAAAGATGCCGTGTTCGTGTCCTCCGCCACCATGGATCCGGATGTGGCGCGCCGGCTGGCGAAGCAACTCGAAGCCACCGGCCGGCATTATCTGGACGCGCCGATCTCCGGCGGCGCACAGCGCGCCGCGCAGGGCGAACTGACCATTCTCGCCTCCGGCAGGCCTGCGGCCTTCGCCAAAGCGAGGCCGGCGCTGGACGCGATGGCGGCAAAGCTCTACGAACTCGGCGATGCCGCGGGCCAGGGCGCCGCGTTCAAGATGATCAACCAGTTGCTCGCCGGCGTGCACATCGCGGCCGCTTCTGAAGCGATCGCCTTTGCCGCCAAGCAGGGCCTCGATATCCGCAAGGTCTATGAGGTGATCACGGCCTCCGCCGGCAATTCCTGGATGTTCGAGAACCGCATGCCGCACGTGCTCGACGGCGATTACACCCCACGCAGCGCGGTGGAGATTTTCGTCAAGGACCTCGGCATCATCCAGGACATGGCGCGCACGGCGAAATTCCCGGTGCCGGTCGCGGCGGCGGCGTTGCAGATGTTTTTGATGACGGCGGCGTCCGGGATGGGCCGCGACGACGACGCGTCCGTGGCGCGGATGTATGCGCGGGTCTCCGGCACCCATTTGCCGGGCGAGCCGAAGTAACCGCAAGAACAAGAGGACCATCGATGCCCCGTTTTGCCGCCAATCTCAGCATGATGTTCACCGAAGTGCCGTTCCTCGACCGCTTCGATGCCGCCGCCAAGGCCGGATTCACCGCCGTGGAATTCCTGTTTCCCTATGATCATCCGGCAGACGCCGTCGGCGAGCGGCTGCGCCGCAACGGCCTGACGCAGGCGCTGTTCAACCTGCCGCCCGGCAATTGGGAGGCCGGCGAAAAGGGATTTGCTGCGCTGCCGGATCGTTTTGACGATCTCAAGCAGAGTCTTGCGACCGCGCTGCCTTATGCCAAAGCGACCGGCGTCAAGCGCGTGCACCTGATGGCGGGCATCGCCGACCGTGGCAACGCCAGGGCTGTGGAGGCGTTCTACAAATCGGTGGCCTGGGCGGCGGAGTATTTCGCGCCGCACGGCCTCGACGTCGTGATCGAGCCGATCAATCCGCGCAACGTGCCCGGCTATTTCCTCAACGATTTTTCCTTCGCGCGCGACCTGATCAAAGAGCTGAAGATTCCCAATCTGAAACTCCAGTTCGATATTTATCACTGCCAGATCATCCATGGCGACGTCACCATGCGGCTGCGCGAGATGATGCCGATCATCGGCCACATCCAGGTCGCCAGCATTCCCTCGCGCAACGAGCCGGACGGCGAGGAATTGAACTATCCGTTCCTGTTCACCGAGCTCGACCGGCTCGGCTATGGCGGCTTCGTCGGCTGCGAATAC
>JBAUUA010000117.1:0-2909 GCA_049582465.1 Bradyrhizobium sp.
GATTACGCAGTGGAAGGCGCAGCTTCAAGAATCCGCCGCCAACGTGTTCGGCCCTGGCGGCAGCGGACCGGTCCAGCCGGCGGTCGGGTGCGCTGCACGCCAAGATCGGCGAGCTGACGCTGGAAAACGATTCCTAAGAAACGACGGCGGGCTCCATGGGCTGGAGAACAAATCCGAACGCCTTGGCGCGCCGGTGCAGATTGTCGATCACCCGCGTGCGGTAGCGTGTCTCGTAGAACGACGCGCCCGGGTCGACGTACTCCATTCCGTGACGCACGGCGTTGTAGAACAGGACTGCGATCTTGCGCGCCGTAGCCGTCACCGCTTTGGCCTTGCCGATACGCGCCGAAAGTCGCCTATAGAAGGCGCCCAGCGCGGTGTCGGTCCGTCCAACGGTTACGGCAGCGAGCCGCAGGAGCGCCGCGGCCCGGCTCCCGGAACGGCGTGTTCGTGATGAGAGCACCTTCCCGCCTGAGATCTTATTGCTCGGTGCCAAGCATAGCCAGGAGGCAAAGTGTTTTGCACTCGGCCAGGCGGAGAGGTCGTCACTGCACTCAGCAATCAGCTTCAACGAGAGGTAAGGACCGAGGCCATCGATCTGGGTGATGTCCTTTCCGAGCAGCGCGAAAAGCGCCGCGCGGACATCGAAGCCCAGTCCGTTTGCCTGATTGGTTCGCCGACGTGACGATGGCAACGACTCTGACCTGTGCCCGCGACCGATGCTGAGCTCTTTCATCACTGCTTCGATCCGCACGTCACAAGCAGACACCTTTTCATGGTAGGCGTCGTAGAGAGCGAGCGCCTGTTCCAGCGCAAACAGGTGCTCGGCGCGGTAGCTACCGGTGAGCGCCTTCTCGATTGTCTCGGCACTGGCGTGACAGCGGTAATCGCGCAAGCCCGCCAGCACATTGGCGTCACGTTCGCCGGCGAGGATTGCGCGGATGATCCGCAGCCCAGTCGCGCCGGTGATGTCGGCCACGACGTGGTGGAGCTGAAGATTCATCTCTGTCAACGCCTTCTGCATGTGCTGGATATGTGAGGCAGCATACTCGAGCAGACGCTCGCGCTGACGCATGTAGGCACGCAGCTCGGCGATCTGGCCTTTGGGCCGAAAGCTGGCGCGCAGCAGACCGTAAGAATGAAGCCGCTGCAGCCACTGCGCATCGCTGACGTCGGTCTTGCGTCCGGGCACGTGCTTGGCATCGCGCGCATTGACAAGGAACACATTAAAGCCTCGGGCATCGAGGAGTTCGAAGATCGGAATCCAGTACACGCTGGTCGACTCCATAACGACCGTCTCAACGCCACATTCCTTAAGCCAATCCACCAGCCGACGTAGATCGGTCGTGAAGGTGCCGAAGCTGCGCACGGGCTCAGGCGTGCGATCTGCTCTCACGGCAGCCATGTGCATCGTCGCCCCGACGTCGATGGCCGCCGCGTTCGCGTGGACCATCGGCATCGTGCGGTCGATCTTGGGTTTCGATCGCTTCCGCTTCATCTCCAATCCTCCTGTTGACGACAGCGGAAGGGCTGGGCTGCGCTATTGGTCAGATTCCTAAACGGGATCGCCGGATGGCGTCACCACTCTCAAGCGCGCAACAACCCATGGACCATGTTTTTTAACGGGGTTACATGCCACCAAAATCGTAACGGCCGCTCCCTTCCGGGCGCAGTCTAGCAATGACCCGTTTCTATCCCCACAGGAGGCGCGCAGCCCCGAGATAGTTTTTTAGAAGGAGCGCTCACCAAGGCGGGATTGCTGAGCGCAAAGCGATGATCGACCGCACACACGATCTGCCGATCAGCAAGCAAGCGGAAGTCCTCAACATCAGCCGTGGCAGCGTGTACTACCTGCCGCGGCCGGTGCCGGCGGCTGACTTGGCGTTGATGCGGCGGATCGACGAACTGCATCTGGAGTTTCCATTTGCAGGTTCGCGCATGTTGCAAGGCCTGCTGGCTGCCGAAGGGAGCAAGGTCGGCCGCCGGCATGTGAAAACGCTGATGCAGAAGGTGGGGATAGAAGCGCTCTATCGCCGTCCGCGCACGAGCAAGCCCGAACCCGGCCACAAGGTCTACCCGTACCTGCTGCGCGGGCTCGAGATCACGCGTCCGAACCAAGTCTGGGCGATGGACATCACGTACATTCCGATGGCGCGCGGCTGCGTCTATCTGGCGGTGGTGCTCGACTGGTTCAGCCGCCGGGTGCTGTCGTGGCGCGTGTCGATCACCATGGAGGCGGCCTTTTGCGTCGAGACGCTGGAGGAAGCCTTGGCCAAACACGGCAAGCCGGAGATCTTCAACACCGACCAGGGCTCGCAATTTACGGGCACCGCGTTCACCGGCCTGCTTGCCAACCATGGCATCGCCATCAGCATGGATGGCACAGGCGCCTGGCGTGACAACGTGTTCGTCGAGCGGCTTTGGCGCAGTGTCAAATATGAGGAGGTTTACCTGCGCGCCTACGACAGCGTGCCCGAAGCGCGCGCATCGATCGGCAAATATCTCGATTTCTATAATCGACGCCGACCGCATTCGAGCCTTGACGGCACGACGCCCGATCAAGCCTACTTTACCCAACTGCCGTTCCGCGCGGCAGCTTAACCCGGCAGAAGGCTCCACTTATCGACGCGGAAAATCTGTTCAAACAACCGGAACCACCTCACTTGTGCCGGCAGATGTACCCTCGCGATGCGCCCAGGTGACGCTGAGATCGGCTAAGGTCTCGAACGCGAGTTCGTCGGCCGTTCCGTCTACTTCCGCTAGGACGACGGTCCGCGTGCCGGGCGACAGTTCGAGCAGACGGCGGCCGATCGCCGGCAACGCGGTCTCGCCCCCGATGAGCAAATGCCAATCGAAGTTGGTTGGAATAATGAAGGAGCCGCGCGGTCCGCCACTGGTCAGCGGGTCAC
>JBAUUA010000118.1:0-3766 GCA_049582465.1 Bradyrhizobium sp.
TTGCCCGAGGTCTTCAGCACGCCGTCGCGGATGCCGATGATGCCCTGCATGCTATCGAGCTCTGCGGTCGTCAGCGGCTCGTCGATGCCCTTGGAGGCGAAATCGTAGTTCAGCCCCTCCGACAGCAGCGACAGCGCGTCGATCTGAAGCGGTAGCTTTTCGATCAGCGCCATCTTGTCCTCGGCTTCCGATTTGGTCGCGCCGCACACCGGCGTGGTCAGGTTGCAGAGAAACATCTGGTCGGGATCGCGGCCCGCCTTGGCGGCTTCGTTGCGCACGGCCTCATAGCCTTGTTTGGCGCCCGCCAGATTGCGCGCCGCGGTGAAGATCACCTCGCCCCAGCGCCCGGCAAAACGCTGGCCGCGGCCGCTGGCGCCGGCCTGGATGATCACGGGATGGCCCTGTTGCGAGCGCGGCACCGTGAACGGCCCGCGCGATTTGTAGAACTGGCCGTTGTGGTCGAGACGCTTGACCTTGGTCGGATCGGCGAACCGGCCGCTCTTCTTGTCGATCAGCAGCGAGCCGTCTTCCCAGGAATCCCAGTGGCCGAGCACGACTTCCATGAATTCGTCGGCGCGGTCGTAGCGGAAATCATGATCGAGATGGGCGTCCTTGCCCATGTTGCGGGCTTCGCCGTCATTGACCGATGTCACCACGTTCCAGGCGGCGCGGCCGCCGGTCATCAGATCGAGCGTTGCAAAGCGACGGGCGACGTCGAACGGTTCGTAATAGGTGGTGGAGCAGGTCGAGGCGAGGCCCAGTTTTTCGGTCGCCATCCCCATCGTCGTCAGCACGATGACGGGATCCATCTTCACGCAGCGGATGCCGTATTCGACGGTATGGGCGTGGTCGTCGCCGTAGCGATCCGGCATCGCCAGCCGGTCGTCGAAGAACGCCATGTGAAATTTGCCGGACTCCAGGATCCGGCCGATCTCCTGATAGTAATCCGCCGACATCGAATCGTCGCGCGATTCCGGATGGCGCCAGGAGCTTGGCAGGTTGGTGCAGTTCTGCGCCTGCAGGAAGCCGACCATCACCATTTGCCGTGTCATGCTGCTCTCCCCGTGGCCTGCCGAGTGCGAAGGTCAGGTCAGACCGAGTTCGGCGGTCAATCTGTATTCGCCCGCAAGCGCGCGCAATTTGTCCCAGGTCGCGTCCTCGATATCGATGCCGGATGCCCTGCGCTGCTGCTCCCGGAGATATTCGACCTCGCCGGGATAGAACACGCCGGTCGAGCCCTCCGACGGCGGCGTTGCCTTGAGATAGCGCGCGAACTCGGCGACTTCTTTCTTGAAATCCTTCAGGGGCCGGAACGCGGCGACGTTGAACACCGCCATGAAGCATCCGTCATTGTGCCGGCCGGTCGGCTCGACGCCGAAGCCGAGGCCGGTGAGCAGCCCGCACAGCACCTCGACCATCGCGGCGAGGCCGCTTCCCTTGTAGCCCTCGGTGCCGCCGAGCGGCAGCAGCGCGCCGCCCTTGCGGAATGCCTTCGGGTCGGTGGTCTGGCGTCCTTCGCTGTCGACGATCCACCCGGTCGGAATTTCCTCGCCGCGCGCGGCCGCAAGCTGGATCTTTCCGGCCGCCACCGCCGAGGTGGCCATGTCCAGATAAAAGGGCGCCTCGAGGTCCGACGGCACCGCAATCGAAATCGGATTGGTGCCGAGCCGCGCCTCGCGGCCGCCGAACGGCGCGACGTGCTTGGGCGAACGGCCGGAATCGGCGGTGGCAATCCCGATCATGCCCTCGCGCATTGCCATCATCGGATAGGCGGCGAGCCGGCCGACATGGCTCTGGCGGAACACCGTGCAGGCCGCGACGTTGGCGGTCTTCGCCTTCTCGATCGTCAGCGCCATCGCCCTGGCGTTGACGTGAAAGCCGAAACCCCAGTGGCCGTCGATCACGGTGGTGGTCGGCGTTTCCTGCACGATGGTCCACTTCGCGCCGGGCACGATATGCCCGACCTTGATGCGGTCGATATAGGTCGGGATCGCGATCACCCCGTGCGAGTCGTGGCCGGCGAGGTTGGCGTTGACACAGCCGATGGCGACCGCGTTCGCTTCCTCCTCCGAGGCGCCCGCCGCCCGGAGCAGCGCCGCGCCGATACGCGTGAGACGGTCGGCCTGCACCAGCGGCATGGGATTTCCTCGAGGCTTTAAGCCCGCGCGGGGAGCGGGTCTTGCTTGTTGTCGTTCGTATGGTCTCAAAGCGACGGCGGAAGAGCAAGGGCAAAGGATCAAAATCGCCGCGGCCGAGGCGGCTACCCTGCGCAGGCCGTTCCGCTAGCGGGATTTGAATGCGCCGCATGGCCGGGAAAATTGCCGGTCCAGGGCAGCGAAGTCTGGCCGGCGAGGCATTTCAGAAAAACCTCGGCGCCATCGGCGAGCGTCGAGCCTGCAGGCAATTCCAGGCGGGCGCACCAGTCGGCCGGCATCGGTCGCCGCACGTCGCATACCTCGAGCGCCGGTCCCCACCACCATGCCGGGGCGGCCGATCTGTCATGCTCGGGGACCGCGCGCCATCTCGCGAATTCGCGTACCGAGCGTTCGAATTGTACGTTTGCGGCCGGATGCATCGAATTCCCCTCGGCCCCGATGATACACGTCTTTCGGTGCGAGCCAATGTGCGCCGGTCGATTATTGCCGGCCATGTTGCCAGTGCAAGGTGACGTCGGCACCCGTTCTGTTGAGGTGCACATGCTGGTCGACGTGGTCGACCCACGACACCGGGATGAAGTGATGGTGCTGGCCGTCGGGTGAGCTCTGCTTGGTCAGCTTGATCCTGTCGACGCCTTCGAGGCGGTCGACCTTTCCGACGGCTTTTCGATCCGACGATATCACGTCCATATGCTCTTTGATCAGCGAGGTAGCCGTCATGTCTCGTCTCCCCCGGGAAAAGGTCGAGACAAGGGAACGCGCCATTGCCGGAATGGTTGCGTCGTGCTGGGCGAAGGCTACGTGCGGAAGTTCACGGTGCCGCCGGTCAGCGCCACTCGCGTTTCAGCCTCGTGCGGCAGGGTCGGCGTTGCGGCCCCTGTTGAACAGCAGCAAGAGCGCGCGGGGACTGGTGGTGAAATAACGCCAGAACAGCCGGCGCGGCTCCAGCCATATCCGCCAGGCCCATTCGAGTCCAACCCTCTGCATCCAGAGCGGCGCGCGGACGCGGCTTCCCGACAGGAAGTTGAACAGCCCGCCCGACGTCTTGATGACGCCGACATTGGCAAGCTGGGGCGTGAATTCATCGACAAACGCCTGTTCGTAGGGAACGCCGAGCGCGACCCACAGATAGTCCGGCGCCAGCGCGTTGATTTCGTCGACCTTGTCGCGCAGCGCCTGTCCCCTAAGATAGCCGTGGCTGCATCCGACGATCCGCAAGCCGGGATACATGCTCCGGACGTTGGCGACGGCTGCGGCATTCTCCGCTTCGTCGGCGCCGAACATATAGAAGGTCAGGCCCGCGGGCTCCGCCTTCCGGGCGACGACGTGGAACAGGTCGGTGGTGGCAACCCGTTCCGGCAGCGGTGTCCGTGATTGCAGCTTCGAGACTGCGACCAGCGGCTGTCCGTCGGCGTTGATGAGATCGGCGGCGCGGAACAGGCGGCCCGTCATCGGTTCCGTCGAACAGCGCGCCAGCACCTCGCCATTGGCCGAGGTGAGATACAGCGGACGATCGGCCCGGCGTTGCGGGAACACCGCGTCGATCATGAAATTCGCGGTCTGCTCGATGTCGAGCACGGCGAGCCGCAAGCCTCCCAGCGAGATCCTGG
>JBAUUA010000119.1:0-2539 GCA_049582465.1 Bradyrhizobium sp.
CCCCAGCCCTTGGTCCAGCCCTTGTCGTGCATGCGCATGGCGCCGAGCCCGATGTCGTTGATGCCGGAAACGTCCCAGCTGCAATGATGGAAGCCGGGCGCCGACGATTTCACCAGCGCGAGCAAGTGATGGTCGCTGCCGTGAATGCCGTGCATGAAAGCAACGAGATCCGACGCGCGATCTGAAAGCCGCAGGCCGAGCGTGCGCTCGTAGAATTTGATCGAAGCGTCGATGTCGCGCGTGAAGATCAGGACGTGTGACAGGCGGCGCGGCCGCACCGGCGGGGCCTTTTCGCGCGTGGTCGCGGCGGCAACACCGGGGCCAACCGTGGCCCACTCGCTCTGCGCCTTGTGATCCGGGGAGACCTTGCGCGCGACCTTCACTTCGATCAGCACGCCCTCGAGATTGCGGAACCAGAAGCCGTTGCTCTCGAACCCCGGCGGCGGATCTATCAGCTTGATTCCCTCGCCTTCGATCCGCGCTTTCAGCCGCGGCAAATCGTCGGCATAGCAACCAAAAGAAAGATGATGGAGCGCTTTGGTGGGGCCTTCGACCACGGAACCCCAGCGGTGTTCATGACCAAACGTCTTGATCGCGAGCACGTTGCCGTCGCGCCGTACGTCGAGGCCGAAATTACCGTAGAAATCCTGCGCGACCGACGCATCGGGCACTGCGAGCACGAACTGGTCCAGCGAATGCACGCCGAGTGCGTCTGTCTCGGTGGTCGGCGCGACATAGCCGCGAATGGCGGTCATCGATTACTCCATCAAACAACAAATGCGGTGGTTGGCGGGCATATAAGCCAGTGGGGTCGCCGGAGCAACTGCAGCCGCGGCCCATTGGAGCTCATTTGGGGCGCGGCCCAACGCAAAAGCCCGGCGAGGGCGCCGGGCTTTCGGATTGTCGGTATGGACTGCGTGTCCTTAGGCGGCCTCTTCCTCGACCGCATCGTCCGAACCAGCCTCTTCGGCCGGCTTGGGACCGCGGCGCGGGCCCTTGGCGAGCGCCGCCTCGATCTCCTTGATCGCTTCGGTCTCGGTCACGCGTTGCACGGCTGCGATCTCGCGCGAGAGGCGATCAAGCGCCGCCTCGTACAGCTGCCGCTCCGAATAAGACTGCTCCGGCTGCGATTCCGACCGGTACAGGTCGCGGACGACCTCCGCGATGGCGACGATATCGCCGGAATTGATCTTTGCTTCGTATTCCTGGGCGCGGCGGGACCACATGGTGCGCTTGATGCGCGCGCGGCCCTTCAGCGTCTCGAGAGCCCGCTTGACCAGCGGCGCCTCGGCCAGCTTGCGCATGCCCACCGACACGATCTTGGCGGTCGGAACCCGCAGGGTCATCTTGTCCTTGACGAAATTGATGACGAACAGCTCCAGATTGGCGCCTGCGACCTCCTGCTCTTCGATCGCCATGATCTGGCCCACGCCGTGGGCCGGATAGACGATAAATTCGTTGGTCTTGAAGCCTTGTCGCTGGGTAGTCTTCTTATTGCTGGTCATTCCGGGCACGACTCCTTCACCGGCCCCTTTGCGGGCACCGGTTAGTTTGGCTGCGGGAGCCCCGGTGCGGACGGCGCCGCGCGAGGCCTGGGAGGTCCGCCGCGTTTCGGCAGACTTTTTGGAACCCCGGCTCATGCCGGCGGAACCTTTCTTCGATTTATGACGCGTTTTTCCTGCCACTGCTCACGCGTGGATCGCACGCCCTCTAGGTTGGGAACCTTGGAACTCAACCACCGAAAAATAATGCTCCCGAAGGGGGAGCTCACCGATGGCAACGTCGTTCCTATCCATCTTTTACATATATAGCACATTTTTGGGCGGAATCAAAGCCTTATGCCGCCGCAGATCAGCTATTCGGCGGTAAAAACCCTGCAATTTCATCGAATCGGTTAATGCACTCCGACAGGGTGGTCCTTCGCCGCACCTTGGCTTCCCCTTGGCTCCCCTTGGGGCTCCCCTTGGCCGCGCGCAGGGCCCCCGGATAACGGTGCCCGGCTGCGGTTCAAAGGCTCAGTCGCCTTCCCCGGGATCAGGGGAGAAGAACTTTTTGAACTTTTCGGGGACCCCGTCCCACTCCTTGCCGTCGGCAGGCCCCTCACGTTTGACCGTGATATTTGGCCAGGACTTGGCGTACTGGGCATTCACTTCCAGCCATTTTTCCAGCCCCGATTCGGTATCCGGCTTGATGGCCTCGGCAGGGCATTCCGGCTCGCAGACACCGCAATCGATGCATTCATCGGGGTGAATGACGAGCATGTTGTCACCCTCGTAGAAGCAGTCGACCGGACAGACCTCCACGCAGTCCATGTATTTGCACTTAATGCAGTTTTCGACGACGACGTAGGTCATTCCCCGCTCCGCACAGCCACTTACAGACGCTCCGTATCGTAACGACAGATAAGCCGCAACCGGTGCCGCCGCCACTGGAAAACGCGGCCTGCGCGCTGGATTTGCAGCGAAAGGTCAAGGTCTTGGCCAGTTTCTTGGCAAGTTTCTTGGCCAGTTTCTTGGCCGCATTTTGGTCACCCCAGGGT
>JBAUUA010000120.1:0-1563 GCA_049582465.1 Bradyrhizobium sp.
GCCTCGGCGCCAGCTTTTTTTGCCGCTTCGATCACGCGCTCGATGTTGAGGTAGCTGTCGCGCGCCCGCGCTGGCCCGAGCAGCACGGCTTCGTCCGCCATGGCGACGTGCATGGCGTCGCGATCGGCCTCGGAATAGACCGCGACCGTGCGCAGCCCCATCGCGCGCGCGGTGCGGATGACACGACAGGCGATCTCGCCGCGGTTGGCGATCAGGAGGGTGCGAAACCGCCGGTAGAGTTTTGCGCGATCCATCATCACATCCTGAACAGGCCGAATTTCGTCGGCTCGATCGGCGCATTCGAGGCCGCCGACAGTCCAAGCCCAAGCACCAGCCTGGTATCGGCAGGATCGATCACGCCGTCGTCCCACAGCCGCGCGGTGGCGTAATAGGGACTGCCCTGGCTCTCATATTGGGCCCGGATGGGCGCGCGGAACTTCTCTTCCTCTTCCGCCGACCAGGTCTCGCCCTTGGCCTCGATGTTATCGCGACGGACCTGGCTCAGCACCATCGAGGCCTGTTCGCCGCCCATCACGGAGATCCGGGCGTTGGGCCACATCCAGAGGAACCGCGGGCTGTAGGCACGCCCGCACATGCCGTAATTTCCGGCGCCGTAGGAGCCGCCGATCACGACGGTGAATTTCGGCACGCCTGCGGTCGCCACCGCCGTCACCAGCTTGGCGCCGTCGCGCGCGATGCCGCCGGCCTCGTATTTCTTGCCGACCATGAAGCCCGTGATGTTCTGCAGGAACACCAGCGGGATCTGGCGCTGGCAGCACAATTCGATGAAATGCGCGCCCTTCAGCGAGCTCTCGCTGAACAGGATGCCGTTATTGGCGATGATGCCGACCGGATAGCCCCAGATATGCGCGAACCCGCAGATCAGCGTCTGGCCGTACAGCTTCTTGAATTCGTCGAATTCGGAACCGTCGACGAGGCGCGCGATGATGTCATGGACGTCGAACGGTTTGCGGCCGTCGGCGGAGACCACGCCGTAAATCTCCTCCGGCGCGAACAGCGGCTCGCGCGGTTCGCGCATGTTCAACACTGTCCGCGCGGGCTGTTTCAGCGTGGCGACGATGCGCCGCGCGATCCCGATCGCGTGGCTGTCGTTCTGGGCATAATGGTCGGTGACGCCGGATTGCCGGGAGTGCACGTCGGCGCCGCCGAGTTCTTCGGCCGTCACCACCTCCCCGGTCGCCGCCTTCACCAGCGGCGGTCCGCCGAGGAAGATCGTGCCTTGGTTGCGTACGATGATGCTCTCGTCCGACATCGCGGGAACATAGGCGCCGCCGGCGGTGCAGGAGCCCATCACGATGGCAATCTGCGGAATGCCTTGCGCCGACATCTGCGCCTGATTGTAGAAGATGCGGCCGAAATGCCGCTCGTCCGGAAAGATCTCGTCCTGCTGCGGCAGGAAGGCGCCGCCGGAATCCACCATGTAGACGCAGGGCAGATTGTTCTGCCGGGCGATATCCTGGGCGCGAAGATGCTTCTTCACGGTCATCGGGTAATAAGTGCCGCCCTTGATGGTGGCGTCGTTGGCGACGATGACGCATTCGC
>JBAUUA010000121.1:0-2415 GCA_049582465.1 Bradyrhizobium sp.
GTGAAGAAGTGACGGCGTAGCCGTCATTCCGGGGCGCGTCGAAGACGCGAACCCGGAATCTCGAGATTCCGGGTTCGATGCTTCGCATCGCCCCGGAATGACCATCGCCCGTCTAGACGCGCACGAACGCGCCCCTCGGGATGACGGTCACTTCGCCACGCCGATCTCGCGGAAATATTTCAGCACGCCGGGATGAATCAATTCGATACTTGGGGCGGCTGCAACCGTGTTCGCGGCCGTGGTCTCGCAGGCTTGCGCGAGCTTCTGGCAGAACGTCGCTTCAACGCCATGCAGCGTCCGCGCCAACCGATAGGCGACGTCATCAGGCAAGGTTTCTCGCGCGAGAATAAAACTCCATGAGCCGACCGAATTGATCGGCGCGGTCTGGTTCGGATAGCTGTTGGCCGGCACCGTCAGCGGCTTGAGATAATCATGCTTGGCTCTGATCCGCGCGATCTCCTCCGTGTCGGGCGCGATGAAGCGGGCGCCGCCGGGGCTGTCCGCCACCGCCTTGAATCCCGGCCAGCCGATGCCGGCGCCCCAGAGGGCAGCGACTCGTCCGTCCAGCACCATCGCAGGCCCGTCGCCGGCGCGGTCGAGATAGACCGCTTGAAAATCCTCGTCCTGCTTCAGGCCGAGACCGTCGAGCATGTAGCGCGACAGGATCGGCAGACCCGAGCCGCGCGCGCCGAACGCGACCGGGTGGCCTTTGAGCTCGCGGATGGTCTTGTACGGGCTGTCCGCGCGCACCACGAACATGCCGGGGCTGGAATAGATCGCGGTCAATATCTTCAGACGGGTCGCCGGCCGCCCGACGCCCATGAAGGCTTCATAGGCGGGCTCGCCAGCGACCAACGCGATATCGAGTTCGCCCTTTTCCAGGAGCGGAATGTTCTCGTTGCTGCCCTTGGTGTTGCGCGGCTGGATGGAAAACGAGGGATCGGCGGCGTTCATGATGTCGGCAAAAGCGTTGCCGTACAGCGGAAAGCCGCCGCCCGGCGTCGCGGTTCCCAGGCTGATCGTGGTCGTTGGAATGGCCTTGCCTCCTTCTTGCGCCGCAGCGCCGCCGGCCAGCAGGACAAGGCCGCTGCAAACGATCCAAACGAGGTTCATGTTCGGCCACCGCAATGCTGGCGAGGAATATTCGCCCAAGGGACGTTGTAGGCAAAGTCGGGATTTTGTGAAAGCATGGATCCAGGCGGGCGCAAAAAGCCCGATCTGTCGCCGGGTCCGTTCGACAGTCACGAAAAAATGTTGGGGGGAGACCATGATCGCTTTTGCGCGTGCAGGTCTGTTCGGCCTGGCTTTTCTGGCGGGCCTTTCCAGTCTGGCGGGCCTTGCCGGCGCCATCACACCGGCATCCGCCGCCGGCTATCCGGACCACCCGGTGCGCTGGCTGATCGGCTTTCCCGCCGGCGGCCCGGTCGATACCGTGGCGCGCATCATGAGCCAGGCGCTATCGGAGCATTTCGGCCAGCAATTCGTGATCGAGAACCGCGCCGGAAGCGGCGGCAACATCGCGACCGAGGCCGGGGTCAATGCGACGCCGGACGGCTATACGCTGATGTTCAGCGGCGCCAACAACGCGATCTCGGCCTCGCTCTACAAGAAGCTGCCGTTCGATTTCATCCGCGACACCGTGCCGGTCGCGTTCTTCACCGAGGTGCCCAACCTCCTGGTGGTATCGAACGCCCTGCCGGTCAAGACCGTTCGGGAACTGATCGACTACTGCAAGCAAAATCCGGACAAGCTGTCCTATGCCTCCTCGGGCAACGGCACCACGCTGCACATGTCGGCGGAACTGTTCAAGGCGATGACCAAATGCGACATGCTGCATGTGCCCTATCGCGGATCGGCGGCCGCCATTCCCGACGTCATCTCCAACAAGGTGCAGCTGATCTTCGACAATTTGCCGACCGCGATGGCGCAGGCGCAGAGCGGTAGCGTGCGCGCGCTCGGCGTCACCTCGCCGCAGCGCTGGCCCAGCCTGCCCGACGTTCCCGCGGTCGCCGAGACCGTGCCGGGATATGAAGCGTTCGTGTTCTACGGCATGTCCGCGCCCAAGGGCACGCCGGGCGAAATCGTCGCGATCCTGAACAAGGCGGTGAACGAAGTGCTGAAGGATCCGAAACTCATCGCACGGTTCGCGACCCTCGGCGGCGTTCCGCAGCCGATGACGCCCGAGGGCTACGGCAAGCTGATCGCCGACGAGACCGAGAAATGGCGCAAGGTGGTCGCCTTTGCCGGCGTTTCGGTGGAATAGAGATCAACACTCAAAAATGCCAACCAAGAAGAAAACGGAAACCCCATGAATGCCTTTTTACGCGCCGCCTGTTTCGGCCTCGCCTGCCTTTCGACTCTTGCAGCCGGTATCGCGCCGTCCTCCGCCGCAGACACCTATCCCAACCGCCCGGT
>JBAUUA010000122.1:0-1767 GCA_049582465.1 Bradyrhizobium sp.
TGGCGATTGACTTCATCATCTACAGGTGTCCCGTGACGGGCATGGACGTGCAGACCTCGCTGAGTAAGCAAGAGGGTGACGCGGCGCGGAATTATGAGGCGGTTACCTGTGCCGCTTGTACTCGCATCCATTTTATCAACATGGCCACAGGAACTGTCGCGGGCAGCAGCAAGTAAGCACCTTCGTTGACACCATGCAACGGCGATCGGGCGCTGAACCACCGCAACCGCGCCGCACGCGGCCCGCTCTAGGCAGCTGGGCGTGGCGCGCCGGCGGGCGCCCCTAGGGCGGAATCTCTTTATCGAATTTGAGACTGTGGATCCCACGAAGGAACCAAAACTGGGTCGTTGTGGTTGACCGATCGGAGAGCCGATCAATGTCGACGATGGATAGTGAGCGCGCCGGATTCGATCCAGCCATTTGGGCCGTCGCCCTCGCGCTTAGCGGTGCCGTCGTCTACCTGGCTTTCCTGAGCTAACGCGGCGAACCTCGGACACACGATGCGACAGTCATCATCAAGGCGAGAACTCCGGATCGCACTGGCTATTGCCCTTGGCCTCGCCGCCACATGCGTCGGAGCCGCCGTCTTTGCCGCCAGTTTCATCGCGCACCGAGTTCCGTGAATCTCCAAGGCGTCACCGTCGACAATCCTGCCTTGCCCGGTGAGGTTGTCGACCGCGGCCGCCGAGGCGGAAATCAGTGCCAAGATACCGATCGCCGCACAACGCAGCGGATTCTGTGCAATCCTGCGGATGAAGCGCTGAGGCAAAAGCTGTTGTGGGGGTTGGCGGTTCCGGGCGTCAAGTCCTAGTGGCATTGCCTGGGCTGGCAAAGGCCGCTGTAAATCCCGCCAGACGATCTACGCGGCGCCATCATGGGCGCGAACATCCGCGCCAAAAGCGCCCGTGAAGCCGCCAGGGGGCCGTCCGTGCGGCAGACCGCGCTGAGGCCGAGGGCTTGGTCGATCCGCATGGAGGGCTACGGCGGGCCCGCGCAGCCGTCCCCAACGATCGGGCAATTCCTCAACGGCGGCCTTGGCTGGCTCGAGGTCGAGTGCAATCGCTGTAAGACCCGGGCCAGCTTGCCGCTCGCCGACATCCGCCGGCCGCGGGATACGCCGATCTGGCAGCTTGAGGCCGCGCTGAAATGCCGGTCGTGCCGCAAAGGCCGCTAACCGCCGGTGCACGTGATCAAGCTGACGGAGACGCGCGAGATCACGCCTTACAAGTGGGTGCGCCCGGATGAGGAGCGCTAGGCGGAGACTTCGCCTAACTGAGCGCGCAGAAATGCCGCCCCTCATCTATGCGCTGATACCGTGCAGGCGGGCTTGTGTGGAACAATTGCCGCTTAGAGTCGGTTTCGAAAGTCATGAAGCATGAGCAATCCGACGCACGAGCAGCATGACGGATGCGGCGTAGAGGAAGGCGCGTGCGGAGCCGATGGTGGCTTCGAAGTCCTTTGCTAGCCTTCGATTGCGCCCGATCCACGCAAAGAACCGCTCGACGACCCAGCGCCGCGGGTTAACAGCGAAGCCAACCTGACCGGGGTTCTTGCGCACGATCTCGACCGCGATCAAGGTGGCCTTGGCGACCTTCTCGCCCGCATAACCGCTGTCGGCGAAGACCCGCTGGATGAACGGGAAGATGCGGCGCGAAGCCTGCAGAAGCGATCCGCGGCCGTCGCGATCCTGGATACTGGCCGGATGGGGCTCGATGACGAGGCCGCGGCCGTCGGTGTCAACCAGCGCGTGGCGCTTGCGCCCGTTGA
>JBAUUA010000123.1:0-2258 GCA_049582465.1 Bradyrhizobium sp.
GGCACATGCTTTTCTGGCGCACCCGACACGATTCGGACGTGTGACCTTTTGCCTTTCGGACCTTGCTCCTACCCCTCCCCAGCCCCTCACAGGGACGAGGCCCGGATCAGTTCGTCGTTGTCAACCGCTTCGCCGCTGACCATCGCCGCCTGAAGCTGCTCTGCGCGGAGCGAGAGTCCTGCTGCCTGGCGGATCAGGGCGCGCTCGACCTCGGTGACGTTGCCGCCGGCCGGGGCGGATATCTCGGAATCGGCCCCGCGTTGGAGCTACGACCATTGACGCCCGGAAGCAGGCGCGATCGATTGCTTTCCGCGGAGCGATTGGTTTTAGATGGCGGGGCGAGATGCCGTTGAGGTGCGTGCATTTACACATGATGCCGACAAACTTCGGAAGATAAAGTTCAGATTTGCCGAGAGAGTTGCAAGAAGATGACTTCATTGCGAAAACGCGCTCAGATCGTGGTGATCAGTCGTTGCTGAATCGTGCGCGCGCCGACGCCGCGCTGATTAAGAGGCTGATGCGGCGGCCCGAGCGGATGAGCAGAGAGCGGCCGGCGGACGACCCCGCGAATGGAAGATGCTGTGGCCACTAAAACCGAATTTAATGGGATCGGCGGACCTGCGAACTACATCAGGATCGTGCCGATTTGTGCGGCACCTTCCGGGCTGGGAAACGGACGGTTCATAGGACATGCAAGAGATCGCTGCCTTTACCGCCGTTGCAGGCGCAGTAATTGCGCTTGTAGCGGCCTATTCACTCTGGGCGCTAAGTGGACGCAAATGAGCAGTGAGCGTACCTTCAACACGGGTGCGGCCGCGCGCACCCCGCGACCAATTACCGCGCGGGGAACTGTGATCCAGTTCACCTCCTTCGCGCCCACTGAGTCGGTAAATCGCACGTTCAGATGATCAAACACCGAGGTTCGATCATGCCCGCTCTATTCGACCTTCTGTATCGCGAATATTGCCGTGCCCGCCTCGCTGAAATGCGGAAACAGCTTCTAATCCGGCAAGAAGTTCAAGACGCGAATTGCGATGCCAGGGATTCTGCCGGCGCTGCTGATCGGAGTACGCTGTGGGCGACAGTAAAATGGCTAAGCTGCACTAATCCATCAGATGAAATTGCCGCCGTTTCTCGCGCTGGACGCAAGCCATCGCGCGATCGGCCTTCCTGAGGTCGCCGCTTAAGGCGCGGGACCGAAGCTCCGCGCGTGCAGTCAGGGCTTGACGGGCTGTCCAGCGCCTCCACTAGCCTTGCCCTTGGGCGCCTGGCGGTCGCGCGTAGCGGACAGCTCTTTCTTTAGCTTCAACTGTTCATCGGCCGTCATGGCAGGTTTCTCGGGCCTCGGCGGCACGTCTTCCACGGCCGGATAACCCGTCGTTTTCGGACGCCCCGGTTCCTCAGCTCGCGAGCTAAGCGGTACCCGCGAGACGACGGATAGCAGTATCGCTGAGGCAGCTAAAGCTATGAATATTCCGCCCTTCGACATCAACGATCCTATACACTCGGGAACAGCCAATGTGTGGTCGCCAGTAAATCGATTTTGCGGGCTGGTTGGAATCCCTATGGCGTTTGGGATGGCTGTCACTCGGGTTTCTTGGCTGGACAGGCGATGAACCGATATCGAGGCACCCAAGCGGAGTTCCAATTCTCGATCGTCTTGCCGCACACGGCGCATTCAAAGCTACTGATCTCGCGAGCCTCTTCAATGTGCTCGCTGCGGTCATAAACCGCGCCGCATTTATAGGATCGGTGACCCGATTCTGACACGCCCCTACATGCGCAGCCAATGGCAACTTTTCCAGTAAGGAACGCTGCCACAATCAAACTGTTCCCACTGCCCTGGAGATGGTCGATTGCTGGACCTGAGCGAGACACCGGGTGCGGGTTCGGTTTGCGGACCTGTTGTGCGCCGGTCTGTTATTTGATGCGGGGTTCGCTCCGAATTGAATCGCTTTCCGTGGCCGACAGGGTCTACGGTTGCAACTATCACCGCCCCGTAACGGCACCCATCGGTGACTGAGAGTGTTGCGCTCCCGCCTAATTAATATAGGGGGCGGCGCCTATGACCCGCTCACGAAATCGACCTGTTTGTCCCGGATGCCAGCGTGCAATGACCTTGGAGCTGCAACCCGGCGGAAAGTCACCCCGCACCTATCAGTGTCTCTACTGTGATCGGCCTGACCCTCTTAAATCAGATGCGCTTCGCTGGCTTTCTGGTGAACTAGGCCGGGACGAGTAAGGGCCCTCAATTGGCG
>JBAUUA010000124.1:0-1639 GCA_049582465.1 Bradyrhizobium sp.
GCATAGGGGAGGTTGGGAAGCGTAAAGGTCATGGGGTGATGTCCGACAATGATGGGAGACGTTGGCTTAACGGGAACCCTTATAGAAGGTTCCATCGGTCTTAAACACCCAATTTTGCAGAACGCCGGGCGGTAGGGGTGTGCGCTTTCCCCGCGCCAAGTGAGGATAAAATGAGCATCGAAATTGAAATCCTGAACGGGGACTCATCCTGGCCGATGGCGGAGCCGCTGTACAACGCCGTCTGGCCGCCGGAAATCGTCAAGACGCTGCCATGGGCCGACGTCGTTTTTGCCCATGCCGAATTGCGGGTGCTGGTCCAGAACGAGGCGGAGGATGTCGTCTGCCACGTCGGCATCTATCGCCGCGAGGTCAAATGGAACGGGCGCAGGATGCGGGCCGGCGGCATCGGCGGCGTGCTGACCCGCGAGGACGGCCGGCGCAAGGGATACGCCAGCGTCGCGCTCAATGCCGCCATTCAGACCCTGAAGGACGAAGGCTCGACCGATTTCGCCATGTTGTTCTGCGAACCGCACAACGCGCCGTTCTACATGGGGCGCGGCTTCAAGCCGTTCGACGGCGAGATCTGGTGCGAGCAGCCGCAAGGGCGGGTTCGTTTCGAAGCCATTGCGCCCTATGTCCACGAAATCCGGCGTGCGCCGCTCCACGGCACCATCGACCTCTGCGGCCTGCCCTGGTGATCGCTGCGCGCCGAGGGCGCGCGGCACCGGCGCGGCGGCGAATTCGCTCACCGAAACAGGCTGCGGCGAACGCTGTGCACCGTTGCCAATATGGCATTGCACCGGCCGGATTTGCTGCTAAGCAGGCCTGCTTTTTTGGGGGACCCGATGGCTTGCAGATTTGGTTTTGTCGTTGCCATGCTGGCGGCGCTGTTGGCGGCGCCGCCCGCAAGGGCGCAATCCGGCGGCGAGGTGAGCGGTATTTGGCTAACCCAGGCGGGCGACGCGAAAGTGCGTGTCAGCAAATGCGGCGGAGGCCTTTGCGGGGTCGTGGTCTGGCTCAAGGACCCCATCAATCCCGCGACCGGAAAACCCCAGATCGACGACAAAAATCCAAATCCCGCGCTGGCCAAGCGCCCGATGATCGGGCTGCCGCTGTTCACGGGCATGCGCTCGTCCGGTCCGAACAAATGGTCCGGCCAGATCTACAACGCCGACGACGGCAACAGCTATGCCAGCAACATTTCGGTGGCGGGGCCGGACGCGCTGAAGGTCGAGGGCTGCGTCGGCGCACTGTGCGGCGGCGAGACCTGGACGCGGTCGGCGCGCTAGTTCAGGCCGGCGTCGCCTTCAGCGCGGTGGCGGCCGAGGCATAGCCGCCGCGGGCGCCGTCGATGAAATGCACGTGGTCGCTGCGCAGCGCCGAGGGTGTGAAGCAGGTCATCATCGCCGCATCCTGCCGGTGCAGGCCGTATCGCACGGTCCCTGCGGAAGCCGCCTGCGCGAGCCGCTGCGTCAGCGCGCGTTCCAGCTCCGGCGCACAGTCGAGGATCATCCGCAGGCCGTCGTCATATTTGCGGAAGTCGGAATTCTCCACCACCTGCCGCACATAGGTCTTCGGCACGAAGCCGCCGACCTTGATGCCATAGCGCATGATGAAATAGACGAACAGAGTATGCGCC
>JBAUUA010000125.1:0-1586 GCA_049582465.1 Bradyrhizobium sp.
GGTCGGGCTCGGCGCGTTCACGGAAGCCGCGATCAGCGACCCGCGCGTGCTCGCGCTCGCGGCCAGGGTGAAATTCGTGATCGATCCGCAAAATCCCTATCCGAACAATTATACCGGCCACCTCCGGGCGACCCTGAAGGACGGCAGCGTGATCGAGGAGCGGCAGCCGCATCTGCGCGGCGGCGCGCAGGAGCCGCTGACGCGACAGGACGTCACCGAGAAATTCGCGCTCAATGCGCTGCATGGCGGCTGGACCAAGGCGCAGAGCGATGCGACGCTGAAGCTTCTGGCGAGGCTCTATGATGGCCGCATCGATCTTTCATCGCTTCGCGGGTAGGAAACCATGGCCGGCAACAACGAACTCGGCGGCAGGGTCGCCATCGTCACCGGCGCCGGGCGAAACATCGGCCGCGCCATCGCGCTGGCGCTGGCCGAGGCCGGCGCATGGATCGTTGTCAATGCGCGCAGCAATCGCGGCGAGGCGGAAGGGGTCGCGCGCGAGATCGCGGCCAGAGGCGGCAAGGCGCTGGTCCATATCGGCGATGTGGCCGACGCTGCGGCCGTGCAGGCGATGGTGGACGCGGCGACAAAACAGTTGGGTCGTCTGGATATCCTCGTCAACAATGCGGCGCTGCGGCGTGAGAAGCCTTTTGCCGAGATGAGCTACGCCGAGTGGCGCGAGATCATGGATGTCACGCTCGACGGCACGTTTCACTGCGTGAAGGCCTGCCTTCCAGCATTGAAGCAAAGCGGATCGGGAACCATCGTCAATATCGGCGGCCTCAGTGCCCATACAGGCGCCAAGGACCGCGCCCATGTGGTGACAGCGAAGGCGGGAATCGTCGGCTTCACCCGCGCACTGGCCCATGACCTCGCTGACGACGGCATTACCGTGAATTGCGTCGTTCCCGGCCTGATTGGGACGCCACGGCCGAAGGACAAGCCGGAACCTGCGCATCATCTGGTGCATCAGACCATCACCGGCGCCCGCGGCAGGCCGGAAGATGTCGCCGCAGCCGTCCGGTTCCTGTGCGGCCCCGGCGCGCGCTACATCACCGGGCAGGCGATCCACAGCAATGGCGGGGCCTACCTCGGCGCCTAGCGCATGGGGCGTTGCTGTTTTCGTCGCGATATGCCGGATAAATGCGCTCGGCGGCTTCCGATTTTGATGGTAGCAATTGTGTCATGAACCAGCAGGCCAAGATCGACATCCGTCATTCGACCTGTCCGCATGATTGCCCGTCGGCCTGCGCGCTCGATGTCGAGGTGATCGATGGTTCCTCGATCGGCCGGGTCCGCGGTTCCAAGCTGCAGACCTATACCGCCGGCGTCGTCTGCGCCAAGGTCGCCCGTTATGCCGAGCGCATCCACCACCCGGACCGGCTGATGTATCCGCAGCGCCGCACCGGGCCGAAGGGCTCCGGGCAATTCGCGCGGATCTCCTGGGACGAGGCGCTCGACGAGATCGCCGATCGCTTCAATGCCGCCGAGCGCGAGTTCGGGGCCGAATCCGTCTGGCCCTATTACTATGCCGGCACCATGGGGCTGGTGATGCGCGACGGCATCAACCGCCTGGCGCATGTGAA
>JBAUUA010000126.1:0-1844 GCA_049582465.1 Bradyrhizobium sp.
TGCTCGCGACGCTCAGGCGTCTTCGCGCGAATGGCATCGGCATCGTCTACGTCACCCATCGCCTTGACGAGGTATTCAGGATCGCCGACCGGGTCACGGTTCTTCGCGACGGCCGGCGGCTCGCGACGGCCGCAACGCGCGACACGGACGCCGACGATCTGGTGCGGATGATTGTCGGACGCTCGATGAGCGACGCGTTCGTCAAGCCAGCGGCGGCGGCTGAGCGCGTCGCGCTGACCGTCCAGGGGCTCGCCGCCCAGGGCGTGGGCCCCGTCTCGTTTTCGGTCGCCGAAGGCGAGACGCTCGGGCTCGTCGGGTTGCGGGGCGCCGGCCATCACACGATCGGGCGGGCGATCTTCGGCGAGACGCGCGTCTCGTCAGGACGGGTCACGCTCGACGGCGAACCGGTCGCGCTCAGGAGTCCGGCCGAAGCGATGGCGCAGGGTATCGGCTTTGTATCGAGCCGCCGCGCCGAGGAAGGGATCGCGGCCAATCTCGCGGTGCGCGAGAACATCTATCTCAATCCGGCGGCAAGCGGGAAAGGCGTGCTCGAGTTTGTCCCTCGCGCCGAGGAGCTCAGGCGGGCGAACGACGCGGTGCGCCGGTTCTCGATCAAGACGGCCAGCGTCGAAGAGCCGGCCGCGACGCTGTCGGGCGGAAACCAGCAGAAAGTGATCGTCGCGCGCTGGATGGAGACCGAGGCCAGGCTTCTCATCCTCGAGGAGCCGACGATCGGCGTCGACGTCGGCGCCAAGGCCGACATCTACCACCTGCTGCAGCTCTCGCTCAGCCGCGGCCTCGCGGTTCTCCTCATCTCATCTGATTTCGAGGAGGTCGAGCGGGTCTGCCACCGGGCGCTGGTGTTCAGCCGCGGGCGCGTGGTGGCGGAGATTCCGCGTGAGCGCCTGACGGTCGCCGCGCTCACCCAGACGGCTTCCGGCGGAACGCCGGCCGAGCGCCATGGAGCGTTGTCATGAAGCGCGCGGGCGAAACCTCGATCGGCGCGGTTCTCACGCGGGCCATCTCCGCCTGGGGACTGCTCGTTCTCTTCGTTCTCCTGGTGATCGTGTTCTCGCTTCTGAAGCCGGACACCTTTCTGACCTATTTCAACATCCGCTCCATTCTCAACAACAAGTCGGTGCAGCTTCTGGTCGCGCTCTCGGTGTTCATTCCGATGGTGGCGAACCAGTTCGATCTCTCGGCCGGCTTCAACGTCGGCATCTCGCAGGTGCTGGCGATCGGGTTGCAAGGTCAGGGCTGGTCGTGGCAGGCGGCGGTCGGCGCGGTGCTCGTGATGGGCGCCGCGGTCGGACTCGCGAACGGGCTCCTGGTCACGCGGGTGAAGATCGATTCCTTCATCGCGACGCTCGGAACGGGCACCATTCTCTACGGGCTCAACGCCTGGTACACCGGCGGCCAGCAGGTGCTGGCCTCGCTGCCGTCCGAGTTCCTCGCCATTTCCGGCAACCTGTGGATCGTCCCCGCTCCCGCGATCTATGCGCTGATCGTCAGCCTGACCTTGTGGGTGGTGTTCGAGTATCTGCCGCTCGGCCGATATCTCTACGTCCTCGGCGCGAGCCCCCGCGCGGCCGAGCTCAATGGCATTTCCGCCAGGCGTTACATTACCCTCGCATTCGTCGCGGCGGGAACGCTCGCGTCCTTCGCTGGGATCGTGCTGCAGTCCCAGCTTCAGGTCGGCCAGAGCTCGGTTGGCCAGGAATATCTGCTGCCGGCCTTCACGGCCGCGCTTCTCGGAGCGACCTCGGTTCGCCCCGGCCGGGTCAATGTGTGGGGGACGGTGCTCGCGGTCGCGGTGCTCGCCGTGACGGTCGCGGGCCTCAACC
>JBAUUA010000127.1:0-12296 GCA_049582465.1 Bradyrhizobium sp.
CGCTGCTCACCGCCAGAATCTTGATGGTGCCGGCCCGATGTTGCGGCATCGCGTCGGCAATGGTGACAATGGCGAACGGCAGATGCCCGCCGATCAGGTCGTTGATCGCCGGTGCGCTGCCGCGATAGGCCACACGCGTCATCGGAACGCCCAGCACCTGCTCGAGTTTAGAGCCCGTGAAATGCGGAATGGTGCCGTTGCTCGGCACGCCAAATGTCGCCTTGCCCGGGTTGGCCTTGAGCCAGGCCACAAACCCCTTGAAATCCTTTGCATCGACCGCCGGCCCGACGACGACGCCGAATTCGAAGCGCGCCAGCAGCGAAACCGGAGCGAAATCCTTGCTCAGATCAAAGCTCGGTTCGGACTCAACCATTGGCAACAGATACATCGTCGGACCTGTGGTCACGAGGATGGTGGCGCCATCGGGGGTGGCGTTCTTGACCCATTTGATTCCGATTAATCCATCGCCGCCGGTGCGGTTTTCGACGATTATCGACCGGTCGAGCAATTGGCCCGCATGTTGCGCCACGAGCCGGCAGAGCGTGTCGCCGCCGCCGCCGGCCGAGAAAGGAAAGATCATCTTGGTCAGCGGACCGGACTCGCCCAGCGCGTCCTTCGCAGCCACGGATAATGACAGGCCCGCGCAGCCGGCCATGAACTTTCTGCGATCCACTGTTCTCTCCCATCGGGTGTTTCGACCGATTACATCAGACTACGGACCCGATTGAAACCGTACCAAAGTTGCCATCGCCGCCATTCGCAATTCCAGCATTGGAGCAGGACCAGCCCAATTTGAACCGCCATCCGCTCCGCGGCGACATACGGCGGTACGCCGGGTCCGCCGGTGCATCGGCATACCAGGGGCACCATGGAAGAGTTGTTCGAATTTCTGTTCGGCGCCGGCGGGCGCATCGGCCGCGCGAAGTACTGGCGCTCGGTCCTGATCTATATCGGCGGGGGGCTGATGACCTCCGTGATCCTGTTCACCGCCGCCGGCATCGCGGCACCGCTCTTCGTCCTGATGGTCGTCGTTGTCCTGATCCCATGGCTGCTGTGGGGGTTCTCCTTCACCACCAAGCGCCTGCACGATCGCGGCAAGAGCGCGTGGTGGCTCGTGGTGTTTTATCTGGTGCCGGGCGTGCTCGGTCAATTCGCGGAAGCTGCGTGGTTTGGCGGGACCGCCGGCATGGCGATGCGTTACATCCTGGCGCTTGCGGCTTTCGGACTGACGATCTGGGGATTTATCGAGACTGGATGCCTGCGTGGTACCGCGGGACCGAACCCCTATGGGCCCGCCCCGCTGTCGCAATCCAAGCGTCCGAGCTGAACAGCGTCCAAAAACGAAAAAAGCCCGGTGGCCATCAGGCCACCGGGCGGGAAAGCGATCTCGTAAGTATGGTACGTGCTACCGATGCCCGGCCATGGGCACCGTTCACACGTCGGCCGTTGTCCGCACCATCCCAAAAACGCCTGCCTCGGAGAGCGCTGTGATACGGGCGTCGTCATAGCCTAGCGTCCTGCGCAGGACTTCTTTCGTATGCTCACCGAGCAAGGGCGCGGCGACGGGATCGACGACCGGCGTCAGGCCGAGATTGATCGGCGATTCGATATTGGGGACTGAGCCCGCGGCCGGGTGCGGAATCTGGCTGACACGATGCCGCTCGCGCACTTCCGGCGAGTTGAAAGCCTCCTCGACGGTGCGAAGAAAGCCGACGGGGATGTTGGCCGCCTTCATCTTCGTCACCCAGTTCTCGCGAAGATCCTGCACAAAAATTCCGGTGAGGATCGCACGCAGCCTCTCCTTGTTTGCCGTTCGTGAACGGCGGTCACCGAATTCGCCGCTGGCGAGATCGGGGCGGCCGAGCACTTCAACGACGAGCCGGCGATACAGCCGGTCATTGGCGCAGGCGATATAAAACGGTGCGTCGGAAGCCTCGTAGACGCCGACGGAGGGAGATCCGTTCGGCGAATTGCCCTGGCGGCTCGGATTCACGCCGGTCATTAGATACGCCATGCCATAGAATTGCGTCATCGCCACCGCTGTGTCGAACAGCGCCACTTCGACATGCTGGCCGCGGCCGAGCCGATCGCGCGCGAACAACGCCAGCAGGATGGCGTTGCAGGCCGACATGCCCGTCAACAGGTCGACCGCGGGTGGCCCGGTCCGAACCGGCGGCCCGTCCGGAAAGCCGTTCAGCGACATGAACCCGCTTTCGGCCTGGGTGATCGGATCAAAGCCGGGACGGGATGCAAATGGCCCCTGGCGGCCATAAGCCGAGATCGAGCAATAAACCAGGCGGGGATTGTTTGGCGCGACTGAAGCATAGTCGATGCCATATTTCTTCATCACGCCGGAGGAAAAATTCTCGACTACGACATCCGCCCGCGCGATCAGTTCACGCGCGACGTCGCATCCCTCGGGCTTGGTGAGATCAAGCGTGATACCGCGTTTGTTTCGATTCAGGCTGACGAAGGCGGCACTCTCACCGGCGAGATCGGCATGCTCATAGTGCCGGGTATCGTCGCCGCCGTCCGGGTTCTCGATCTTGATTACTTCGGCGCCAAAATCGGCCAGCGTTTGCGTACAGGCGGGGCCAGCGACGACCCGGGTGAAATCCACCACCAGCAGACCGCCGAGCGCGGTTGGCGCGCCCTTTATTCGTGGCGCGCGGTCCGGCAATTGCGGTCTGGCAATCATGATCGGTCTCTTCCCTTCCGGTTCTCATTGGCGCCACGGCCGACGGCGCGAGCCGAGTTTAGAGCCTATTTCCGGAAGGGCAATGTTGGCTACGGCTTGGGGGCATGCGCGAATCGCGTCCCACGGAATTTCATCTGATGGATTTGCGCCAATATAGCGTATTCGGCCAGGCCCAAGGATTCAGAGGCCGATACAGCCGATAGCCGGCCCGAATGAAGTTGTTGGCGGAGGCAAGATTATCAGTGGTGTCCGACACGATCCAGCCCCACCCATTGTGCCGGCCTCGCAATTCCAGCGCGCGCATCAGTCGCAACTGGAGGGCGTTGCCGCAGTGCTTTCGCAGCACGCCGACCCGGCAGAAATATCCCGCATTGACCGCACGCGTCGACGGGATGACGCCAGCAAAGGCGACGGGAACCGAATCATGAAAGGCGATCCACCAGTGCCCCTGATCGAACTCCGGAATGGGAGCGCCGTCAAAGAATGTAAGTCGGTGAAGATCGGCGAGTGTGTCGGCGATTTCGCCGTCATGCCCATCGACCTCGCGTATCCGGTACATGAGCCAGCCCCCGACGAGACATTGTGGATCAGCGCTTTGGCAGTGACGCCACAAAGCCATCACTGAAGCACCGCCGCGCTTTCTCGATATCCTTTTCCGAAACGCCCTTCGCCCTAGCCCAGGATTCGACGGCCTCCGCGCCATATTGGGCGACAGCTTTCCGGACCATCCAGCAGGGAACGGCGTGCGCGGGGACCGACCACAGCAGCGCCGCGGCCACCAGACAGGCCCGGATCATTTGCCGAGCATGACCTTGATGCCCAGCCAGACCGCCCTGACAAAGCCGGTGACGATCACCGTGATCACGGCTTTGAAGGTGTAACTTTGCGCCTGCTCGACGCTCTTGCGCCAGCGACGTAGATGCTGAAAATCGGCCCTCAGCTCGATTCGATGGATCAGCTCGAGGGCGCCGTCGTCGCCGTTCTCGATCGCCTGCGCGGCCTTGCCCCAGCCGCGGTCGAGGATGGCGTTGGCGGCGGCGATCCGCGCCGGCGGCGTCGCCTTGGTATTGCGCATCACGGCGACCAGCACGTTGAGCGCGGTCTTGGTGTGGCTCCGTGCCATGGAGCGGATTTCCGTCACCGACCTAACCATCGTCGGATTCCGTGGGCTCGAGACGGACATATTCGCTCGGCGCGGTGTCGGCATGATCCATCACGAGATCGTCGGGCTGCGCCGCCGAGCGGAAGGCAATGGTGGGGAAGTCGGACAGCTCGCGATTGCGCTTCGGCCCGCGGATGAACTGAATGATCTCTGCGCTCACGAAATTCCCTCCCACACCGCGATCGCGACCAGGCCGGCCAATGCGAGCGATATCAGATACGCGGTCATGCCGGCCTCGCTTGATCGGAATCAAATATGCGGCATGACCGTATTCATATGGCCATCTCAGGCGCGAACCCTATCTCCGCAACGGAGGCCGCGTGCGGACACGGACCATGTCCGCGGCGCGTGCCGGCGCGTTCGCGCGCGCCGGCCAATTTCGCGGCATGATCCGGAAAAGTGTGAAGCGGTTTTCCGAAAAGATCATGCCGACTTTAAAGGGTTCGGACGGCGGCGCGCTTGGAGGCGCGTCTTGCGACGATGCGCTGCTTTTTAGGAGATGGTGCGCCCGTGAAATGCGGCCGCCGTCCGATTCAGGAAATCCAAACGCAAAAACCCGCGGCCGTTTCCGGCGCGGGCTTTTGCAGTTCTTGCGATGATGAGAATAGGAAGGTGATTTGTCCGACGTGTCAAACTTTTTTTTGAATAGCCGCCGATCCTGCCGCCGAGGCCTCTAGTCGAACCCCTGCACCGGCGGCGCGGATTTTCCGGTAGCGGCCGCTTCGGCAGGTTTTGCCACGGGCAGTGGCGTCGCCCTCACCGCGGTTTGCTGCTCGGTGCCTGCATTGGCTTGCGCCGTCCGCCTGGCGCGGGCGCGCGAGGCGGACCGCCCTACGCCCCAGGAATGTGCGATCGAGGGCCCGGCGGTATATCCGATGAACGCGCCCGCCACCGCGCCGACCGGACCCAGCACCACCGCGCCCGATACCGCGCCCAGTGCAGCGCTTCCGGCCCGCTCCTGAGCGCTTGCGCCGTATGAGAAAAATGACCCCGCGATCACCGCCGCAACGAGCAGTCTCTTCATCACAATTCCCTTGGATACGCCCCGAGAGCAAGGCACTTCAGAAATGCGGCGGCAGGAAGGTCGCACGACGGCAGCCAGCGTTCCGATTCAAGGCGGCCGATGCAAAAAGCCCGCGGCCGGTTCCCGGCGCGGGCTTTTGCAACTGTTGCGAGGATGAAGATATGCGGGTGATTTGCCCGACATGTCAAATCCCCTCGCCGTTTGCTAGTTTCGCACCGCGTAAAGTGGCGTCCGGATCGTCAGCTGGAAAGACGGCTTCGACACCCACGCGATCTCGGCGGTCACGCCGAACAGCCGATTGTCGTTATCGTCCATCCGGTCGAGATCGAGCCTCACGATCGGCTGGGTAAAGGGCTGGAACGGCGTCAGGTTCAGAAGCTGCGCGCCGCCGAACGACTGAATGCCGAAGCGGCCGGTAACCTTCCAGTTGTTGTCCCACTGATAATAGCCGCCGACATAGCCGATAATGTTCGGGCTGACCGTCACGAACGGCGTCTCGACGTCGATCCGGGTGTGCTGAACGCCGGCGAGCAGCCCGCGCGTTTCGTCCTCGTTCAGCGCGTAGTCAAACTCGAGGATCGTATTCAGCGAAATCGTGGCCAGTGGCGCGTCCGGGACCGACTTGGTGACCGTCGATTGCACCGTGATGGTCGGGATCGCTCCGCCATTCTGCTGATGGACGTCCGCCTGGAATCCGACCATCCAGGCGCTGACCGTGAAGTTCGACCAGTCGGTCATGTCGGTGCGCGAGGTGGTCGCGCTGAATCCGCCATAGACCGAGACGCGGTCGCTGAGATCCACCGTCAGGGGAACGTCGACCCCGATACTCTGGCTTGCCGGCGAAGAAAGCGTCGGCAGTGCGGGGAGCGCGCCCGCCGGGAGCGAGGTGAGGTTCGACAGCGTCGCCAGCACCGGAAACGCCGTGGAAAACGACGCATTGCCGAGGCCGATCGCAAGCGTGTTGGCGGGAATGGTCGCGTAGGTCGTTCGCAGATCAAGATAGATATTCGGCGGCCAGGTATCCTTCGCCGACGAATCGTCGCCGTCGTCCTTGTCCTTGCCGAGGGCAACGCCGGACAGGGACAACGACGCCAGCGCTGCGAGCGCAACGCCAAATGCGAACTTCACCGGCCGGATCTTCGAGACGATGCCCATAGGCCTACCGAACCATCAAGCTTGTTACGGCCCTAGTTCCGATCTTCGCCTGCTTCGCACAGCGAGGAAAGCTCATCGAGGTCGATCGCGCGTCCGGCGCCGTCCTTGACGGTGATATTCTTGAAGTGCTGCTGCTTCAGCTCCAACACCTTGTCGACGGCTTCGGAAGCCGTCGCGCACGAGAACGAGACCGCCCCGGTCGAATTGCTTGCCAGAATCGTAAATGACATTTTGGGCCCCTCCCTTACGCCAAGCATAGCACGGCCCGCGACTGCAAGCACGATGGGGCGGAGTAAGGCGAATCCCGCCAGGCGACCCTGCCCGGCCTTACTCGATCACCTCGTCCGCGAGCGCCGTCAGCGTCGGCGGAATGTCGAGCCCGATCGATTTCGCGGTCTTGAGGTTGATCACGAACCGGTAGCGGGTCGGCTGCTCGACCGGCAGGTCGGCGGGCTTCGCACCCTTGAAAATATGGTCGACCATCGCTGCGGCGCGATCGAAGGATTCCTGCAGGTCGGCGCCGTAGGACATCAGGCCGCCGTCGCGAACGATGGAGTCCGCCTCGTAGATCGCCGGGAGCCGATGCTCGGCGGCATAGTCGATCACACGCTTGCGGTTGAGCAGCGTCAGTGAGTCCGAAACCATCAGGATGGCGTCGGGTGGATCGCGCGTCATCGCCGCGAACGCCGCATTGAAATCGTCGGGCTCGCGCACGCCGAGCGGCTGCACGGTGATCCCGACGCCCTCCGCGGCCTGTGCCGAAGCCTGGTAGCGCAGCGACATGCCGAGATCGTCCATATTCCACAGCATCGCGATCCGGCGAAGCTTCGGCGACAACGCCGTCAGCAGCGAAAGCCGCTTGGTGGACAGCATCGAGGCGTCATCGGCTATGCCGGTCACGGTGCCGCCCGGCCGCGCGAGGCTTTCGACCAGCCCGGTCTTGACGGGATCGCCCGAGCCGGACGCCAGCACGGTTGTGACGCCGGATGCCTTGGCCGCCGCCGCGGCCGGATAGCTGACGGTGACCACCACATCCACATTGGCGGCCTTCAGCTCCTGCATCATCTGCGGCACCAGATCGATCTTGCCGGCGGCGCCGCGGCTCTCGAGAACGAGGTTCTGTCCCAGCACATAGCCGCGCTTCGCCAGCGCGTCGAACAGGATTGCGCCGGGGCCGGCTTTGGCAACGATCGGGGGGCCGGGCGTGAGGGTGCCGATGCGATACACTTTCGCCGTCTGGGCGAGCACCGCGCGCGGCCATGCCGCTGCCCTGCCAATAACCGCCCCGCCAATAAGCGTGATCAACTTGCGCCGATGCATCTGTCCCCCTCACCGCAGGCTTGCCGCCGATTTTTCAAGTCTAACACCTCGTCAGCGAAGCGGTGAGCGGGAATTTGCACGCGGGCGCGCCCGTTGGTCCACCTGTGAATCCGCTTGCCGAGCCCCTACCGGACCGGCGGGTGGCCGGTGAAAACGGAAAATTCCGGTTTTCGCCGCAGGCTCCCCCTCCGGAACATTTTCCTGTCGCGAATGTTCACGGAAGGGCTTACCGGTACCATCGATCTCGAATCTCAAAGATTTTCATGGCTGAAATTATTCGCTCAGAACCCAAGAAACCCGTTGGCATAGTGCTTCGGCTGCTCGGTCCGGGACTGGTGACCGGCGCGGCCGATGACGACCCCTCGGGCATTGCGACCTATTCCCAGGCCGGCGCGCAGTTCGGCTACGGCCTGCTCTGGACGGTGTTTCTCACCACGCCGTTCATGATCGCGATCCAGCTGGTGAGCGCGCGGATCGGCCGGGTGACCGGCAAAGGCCTCGCCGCCAATGTGATGGCGCTGGCGCCGCGCTGGCTGGTGCTGGCGCTCGTGTTTCTCCTGGTCGCGGCGAACACGTTCAATATTGCGGCCGACATCGCCGCGATGGGAGAATCCCTTTCACTGGTCATCGGCGGCCTGAACCACGAACATGCCCTGATTTTCGCATGCGTATCGATCCTGCTGCAGGTCTTCGTACCCTATCGCCGCTATTCGCCGGTGCTCAAATTCCTGACGCTAACGCTGTTTGCCTATGTCGCGACCGCCTTCACCGTCAACATTCCCTGGAGCACGGCGCTGCTGGCGGCAATCTGGCCAAGGCCGACGATCAACGCAAATTACTTCCTAATGGTGGTGGCGGTGCTGGGGACGACGATAAGCCCCTATCTGTTTTTCTGGCAGGCCTCGCAGGAAGTCGAGGAAATGAACCAGGGCAGGAGCCGCCGTCCGCTGCGGGACCTGACCCGGGGCGGCCTGACAGAGCTCGACCGCATCAAGCTCGATACGACCGTCGGAATGATCTTCTCCAATGCGATCGCATTTTCCATCATCCTGACCACCGCAGCCGTGTTGAATGCCCATGGCGTCACCAACATCAATTCGGCGACGCAGGCCGCCGAAGCCCTGAGGCCGCTGGCCGGTGATTTCACGTTTCTGTTGTTCGCGCTCGGCATTATCGGCACCGGCCTGCTGGCGATCCCGGTGCTGGCCGGCTCCGCCGCCTATGGCGTGTCAGAAGCCTTCGGATGGCACGCCACCCTCGAAGCCAAGGCCCCGGACGCCGTCGGATTTTACACGATCATCGCAGCCGCGACCGTGATCGGGTTCGGTCTCGGCTTCACTGGAATAGATTCGATTCACATGCTGGTCTGGAGCGCCGTGCTCAACGGCATTGTCGCGGTTCCGATCATGGCGATGATGATGGTGATCGTCGCCAATGAAGGACTGATGGGGCGGTTCAGGGCGAGTCGCCGGCTGACGATACTGGGCTGGGTCGGCACCGCGGTGATGGCCGTGGCGGTGATTGCCTTGTTCGGCTCCTTCCTCATCGGATAGGTGCCGCCGGTATCCACGCTCAGTTCTGCGCGTTGCGAACTTGGGTCACCAATTCCATTCCGGGTGGCGCCTTGATCCAGGAGTAGTCGTGGCTTGCGAGGTCATAGCCGCGCTCGAATAGCGCGACCATGTATTTCTGGTCGAACGGCTCGCCGCTCTTCTCCTTGAAGTCGGCTGGAATGCTCGCAAGATTGAAATCAATTCCGTCGCGCCTGGTGACCGAATAGATGCGGTAGAGGTCGCCGATTCCCTGGTTCTTGATCAGCGTGGAGATCGAACGCTGCGTAATGGACAGGACGTTCTCGTGGACGGGTTGCCATTCGGGATCGATTTTTCCATTCCGGATCACGAACAGCCGCGGCTTCGCTATCAGTCTTGCCGATTTTTGATCGCGCGAAGCGGCCGATAATATCGACGGGGCAATGAAGACCTGTCTGGTGACGCCACCGTCGACATGCAGTTCGTCATAGCTCTGTCCGCCGACCCGAACCTGAATCCGAACCGGCGGGAAGATTCCGGGTAGCGTCGCCGACGCCAGCAATATCTTGCGGAACAGGCTTTTCGCGTCGGGATTACGGCTCATCGCGATACGCCCCATGTCCCACATCACCGGCCGCTGCGTATCGAGGTTGGTGGTACCGATCAGCAGAACGCGGCCCTTGGCCCGCTCTCTGGCGATATCCTGCAAAAAGGCATCATCGACATATCTCTCGATCAATCGCGCCAAGGGAGCGTCGTCGGCCAGCGCAGATCCTTCGAGCAGGCCCGGTACGTTGTAGGTGAAAATGTCCTGCCTTCCATATTTCGTGAATATCTCGCGCAGCTGGTCGTCATATTCGCGCCCGAGGAACGCAAAGGGAGCAATCAGCGCGCCGGAGCTGACGCCGGTGACGAGGTCGAAGCCCGGCCGCGTACCCGCATCGCTCCAGCCGACCAGCAGGCCCGCGCCAAACGCGCCGTCCTCGGCGCCGCCAGATATGGCGAGCAGGTTTGAGACCGGCGGATGCTTTTCAGCTCCCGAAAGCGATCGCATTTCCGCCCTCGGCGTATCCGCCATCATGATCGCCTGGATGTCCCGGGCGGGTGCGTCGCCCCAGAAGCGGATGTTGCGAAATCCCTCCAGCTCGATCTGGGCGGCGCTGGCCTGCGGCAGGACATTGCGCGGGGCAATCGTCGCGCATCCAGCCGTCAGGATGATCGACGAGCCGATCAAGGCAAGACGCAATGCCGCACGCAGCAGACGCAAAGCAGACGGGGCCCGCCTGTTCAGCCGGCCGCACCTCAACCCTTCCGGATGTCGAAAGGACCTATTCAAAGCGGCGACCGAAGCAGCATTTCCAGGATATCTCGGTATTCCCCGCCCGGGGCAATTCCGCGCCCCTGGCGCGCGCACTTCAGTTATGAAGCGGCGGCGGATGAATGTTCGATTTGGGGCATTATCGCGACGACTTGCAAAGCAGGGAAACATCCGGAAACAGCCAGCCGGCCAGTGCCGACCCGGCTTCGATTCTCGAACGCAAGGCTGAAGGATACGTTACCGGGGCAGCGTTAGCTGCTCGCCTCCCGAGAGCGTTCTGGTGGGCCCGCAATGTGGCCATGTTATCCAAGTGTCGCTCGCCGCAAGATCACTCGTATCGGAGTGCCTCGATCGGATCGAGGCTGGCGGCCTTCCGCGCGGGGTAGTAGCCGAAGAAGATGCCGACGGCGGCGGAAAACAGAAACCCGCCGGCGACGGCTGTCAACGAGATCGGAGCTGGCCAGCCAGCGAGGATCGAGATCATCTCGGAAAACACGACCCCTATGATGATTCCGGCTATTCCACCGGTAACACTCAAGATCACGGATTCAGCGAGAAACTGCAACAGAACATGCGTCCGTCGGGCGCCGATCGCCATCCGCAAGCCGATTTCCCTGGTTCGCTCCGTCACCGACACCAACAAGATATTCATGATGCCGATGCCGCCGACGATAAGCGATATCGACGCGACCGCGGCGAGCAGGAGCGCCATGATACGGCTGCTGCTCTCGGCGGTCTCCGCGATCTGGCTCAGGTTACGCACGGAAAAATCATTGGCATCACCCGGCCGGATGCGGTGTCGGCGTTTCAGGATGTCGGAGACCTGGCTGACAGCAGGTTGAACCTGGCTGGCGTCGGTTGCCTGGACATAGATCTGGTTCACATATCCCATCAGTCGCTGCTGAAGGTTGTAGGGATTGGGCGGCGAGGGATAGACCCAGTTGAGAGGAACCTGTTGCTGGCTTGGCGCCGCAACGCCGAGGACCTTCCGTTGTGCGGTCGTGAAAGGGGTCATGACGAGATCGTCCTGATCCGTCCCGTAGGGTGTTTGCCCCTTGGATGCGAAGATGCCGATGACACGCAACGGCACGCTCTTGACCTGGATCACCGCACCGACCGGGTTCTCGTCGACGCCGAATAGTTGACGGGAAACCGTCTGACCGACGACCGCGACAAGCGCGGCACTGCGATCGTCCTCTTGCGAAATGCCGCGTCCCGACGCAATCTGCCAATTAGTGATCGGCGGATAATTGGCGCTGACGCCCTGTATGCTCGTCGTCCAGTTCTGATTGGCGTACTGGACCTGTCCCGACTGCCGGATGAGATAGCTGACGCTGCCAACCGCCGGCGCTTCACGACGGAGCGCCTCGGCATCCACAACCGTGAGAGTCGATGCGCTGCCCTGCCCGCTGCGCATTCCGCCCATCGTGGTGGCGCCGGGGACAACCACCAGAAGATTCGTGCCGAGGCTCTCGATCTGCTTGCGCACCGCATCGTTCGCGCCCTGGCCGACGGCGACCATGGCGATCAGCGCGGCAACGCCAATGAAGACACCCAGCATGGTCAGCGCCGATCGCATCTTGTTGCGGGCGAGCGCCTGCAGCGCTGCGGCCACGATCATCAAGGCAAACGCCCGCACGGTGCCGTTGCTGCTGGCGATAGCCCGCGCCGCCTGCCGTGGGAGGGGAAGCGAACCGGCGGGCAATACTCCGCTCGGCGCTCCCGGCTGCGGATGGACGGCTGGCTTTCGTTCGTCCGATATCACTTCCCCGTCCCGCATGGTGATGACGCGGTCGGCGTAGGCTGCGATGTCGGATTCATGCGTTACGACAATGATCGTAACGCCCCGCTCGCGGTTGAGCGTCTGGAGCGTCACCATGATCTCGTGCGACGTCCTGGTATCGAGATTGCCTGTAGGCTCATCCGCCAGCAATAGAATTGGGTTGTTGATCAGGGCGCGCGCGATGGCGACACGCTGCTGCTGACCGCCGGATAACTGCCCCGGCGTATTGCGCTCCCGGTCGGCCAGACCGAGCAGCTTGAGCGATGCCCGCGCTCGTTCGGTTCGTTCCGTGCTACTCGAAGCC
>JBAUUA010000128.1:0-1839 GCA_049582465.1 Bradyrhizobium sp.
GGGAAAAGTCGTCCATCTGTTCGGCGTGCCCTTCGATTCGACCTCGCCGGCGACCTGGGCGATCGCGGCCGCTCTGATCGTCGGAGGCTTCCTGGTCGCCCGCCTCACCTGGCGCCGGATCGTCGAAGCCTGGGACCGCGCCCTCACCGCGGCCCGCGACCGGGGGTGCCTCGCGTGACGCCCGCCATCGAAATCCGTTCCGTCGACAAGCGCTTCGGCAATGTGAGCATCATTCAAGATCTCAGTCTGAGCATCGCGCAGGGCGAGCGCCACGCGCTGATCGGCCCGAACGGCGCCGGCAAGTCCACCACCTTCAACCTGATCAGCGGCTATACGACGCCCAGCGCGGGCAGCGTGCTGCTGCGCGGCGAGGTAATTTCCGGCCTGCCGCCCTATCAGATCAACCGTCGCGGGCTGTCGCGCAGCTTCCAGGTCACCAACGTCTTTTCCAACATGAGCGTGTGGGAAAACCTGCGCTGCGCGGTGCTGTGGTCGACCGGGCAGCGCTACGCCTTCTGGAAGAATATCGACAATCTGCCTGAGGTGCGCGACCGCACCGCGCAGATTCTGGCCGACATCAACCTCACCGCCCGGCGCGACGTGCCGGCGGGGCTTCTGACCTATGCCGAGCAGCGGGCGCTGGAGATCGGCATCACGGTGGCCGGCGGCGCCGATGTCATTCTCCTGGACGAGCCGACCGCCGGCATGAGCCGTGCCGAAACCGAGCGCGCGGTCGCCCTGATCCGGCGGCTGACCGAGGGTCGCACGCTCCTGATCGTCGAGCACGACATGAGCGTGGTGTTCGGCCTCGCCGACCGGATTTCGGTCCTGGTCTACGGCCAGATCATCGCCTCCGGCACGCCGGAGGAGATCCGCGGCAATCCGAAGGTCCGGGAAGCCTATCTCGGCGAGGAGGCGGCGTGATGCTGGAGGTCGCCGATCTGCACGCCTATTACGGCAAGAGCCACATCCTGCAGGGCGTCGACATGCATATCGACGCCGGCGAGGTCGTCAGCCTTTTGGGCCGCAACGGCGTCGGCCGCTCCACCACGGTCAAGGCGATCATGGGCGAAGTGCCGCCGCAGGGCTCGATCAGGTTCAAGGGCGGCGATATCGCGGGCCTGCCGAGCTACCGGATCGCGCATCTCGGCCTCGGCTACGTTCCCGAGCATCGCGACATTTTTCCCGGCCTGACGGTGCGGCAGAACCTGATGCTCGGCGTCAAGGATACCAGGCGGCCCGGCAAATGGCGGCTGGAGGACATGCTGGCGATGTTTCCCAACCTTGCTACGCGGGCCGATACGGCCGCGGGCGTGCTGTCGGGCGGCGAAAAGCAGATGCTGACGATCTGCCGCACCCTGATGGGCGACCCCGAACTGATCATGATCGACGAGCCAACGGAGGGGCTCGCGCCGCTGATCGTGCAGCAGGTCGGCGACCTCATCGCCGAAATCGCCCGCCGCGGCGTCGCCATCCTGCTGGTGGAGCAGAAACTCTCGATCGCGATGCGGATATCGCACCGCGTCTACGTCATGGGCCACGGCCGCATCGTGTTCGAGGGCACGCCGGCCGAACTCAAGGCGAATGAGGCGGTTCGCAAGGAGTGGCTTGAGGTATAGGCCCGGCTCCAGTGGACCCGAATGACCATCGCACCATCGCGGCCTCATGGTTCGAGACGGCGCAAGAGCGCCTCCTCACCATGAGGGTCGACCCGCATGAGATCTCTGACCTCACGGCCGTCTCGAAGGATGAAGCCACCGTGCTCGATCACTCGCCGTAACGACGCAGGCGCTCGAGGTCGAGAATGGTCACGCCGCCATACTCCAGCCGCAGCAACCC
>JBAUUA010000129.1:0-4322 GCA_049582465.1 Bradyrhizobium sp.
ACGGCCACACGCCGATCCGGGTCGCGCCCGCGATCGTCAGCCGATAGCCGGTCGCGCGCTCCACCCGCGCCTGGATCGCCGAGGTCAGGAATCCCGAGGGGACCCCGACGACGGCGAGCAGCACCAGGACGACGATGATGGCGGCAACGGCGCTGCCGGCGATTTTCAAGGCTCTCATGACGACATTCCAGAACGGGCAGAGGGCGCCGAGCTTATCCCGGAAGGGCAAACCGCTCAAAGCCAGCGAAAATAATCCGGGGGTGCTGCAAAGTTATGTGACTTATGACACACTTCGCAGCACGCCAATTTCGAAGACGACCCAATTTGACGATTTCGCGCCGGCTCCGGTTCGAGCTGGCCCTGAGGAAGGCATTGCAATGAGCAAAGCGGCCGAATTTGCCGTCATTTTGAAGATGAATCCGATGTTCGCCGATCTCGGCGCTGACGAACTGGCGCGGATATCGAGCCTTTGTCACACCGAGCACCTCGCGACCGGCGAGACGCTGTTCCAGAAGGGCGATCCCGGCGACGCCCTGTTCGGGGTCCGCCGCGGCCAGATCCGCATCGAGACCGGGGCTTCGGACGGCAGCCGCCTGACCCTGAACTTCATGGGGCCGGGCGACCTGTTCGGTGAGGTTGCGGTGCTCGACGGTTTCAGCCGTACCGCCGACGCCACCGCCGGCGAGCCGACCGAATTGTTCGTGCTTCGGCGCGACGATTTCCTGTCGCATCTCGAGCGTGAGCCGAAGGTGGCGATCAAGATCATCATGCTCTTGTGCCAGCGCATCCGCTGGCAGAGCGAGCGGATGGAGGAATCCATGCTGCAGCCGTTGCCGGTGCGGCTGGCGCGACGGCTCTGCGCGCTGGCCTCCGATTTCGGCTCCGAGGTGCACATCTCGCAGGAGCAGTTGGGCGTGTTCGTCGGCGCCGCGCGCGAAAGCGTCAACCGCCAGTTGCAGCTCTGGCGCAAGGACGGCATCCTGGACCTGCAGCGCGGGCGCATTCTGCTGCAGAACATGGGCAAGCTGACGGCGGTCGCGAGGAACGAGTAGGGCGCTCGCGCTCGCGCGCGCTAAAACTGTTGCGTTTTCTTTCCATCCGCCGATTCAGCCTGGAAATCGCGGGCTCACATCGTTTTTTCGGCCGCCGGCGCGAGGCAGAGTCCGTCGAACATCATTTTGAGCAGACATGATCTCAATTGAGACACCAAATTTTTCAATTTGGAACATGAATATTTTTTAACAATCGGAAACACACCGCGCAGCAATGCACGATCCGTCCTCACCTTCGCTCCCACGGGGCGGTGGATGGAATCTGTTTGCCTGCACGGCCCTGAGTTTTTGTATCCGCGTTTGCGTACCCGAGTTTCTGTGCCATGTACCTTGCGTTCTCAGAGATGGCTGCGCGCTCCGAAATTTCCCCTGCCCGCTGGCGAAGGCCGTTTCTGATCTGGATGGATGGCATCGAAGCGGGATGGGCCATACCGCTTCTGCTGATCGGATTTGTCGCGGTCTGGATGGCGTTTCTGGTCATCGCCTATCTCGGCGGCGATCTGCACCCCGATGTTCTCGAAACATGGACGCTCGGGCGCAGCCTTGAATGGGGCTACGCCAAGCATCCCCCGCTGATGGGATGGGCCGCGCGCGCATGGACGTCGGTCTTTCCGCTCACCAACTGGTCGTTTCAGTTGCTGGCGCTGACCACTTCGGCGATCGCGCTGTGGGCCGTCGATCTTATCACGCGCCGCTTCGTGACGGGTGACAAGAGAATCGTCGTGCTGCTGCTGCTCATGCTGCTGCCGGCCTACCAGTTTCACGCCCAAAGGTTCAATGCAAACGTCGTTCTGTTGCCCGCATGGCCGATCGCCACTTATTGCTTCCTGCGATCGTTCGAAAGCCGCGCGGTCGGATGGGCCGTTGCCGCCGGCGCAACCGCTGCGCTGGCGATGCTGGGCAAATACTATTCGGTGTTTCTCATCGTGAGCTTCCTTGGCGCGGCCATCTGTCATCCGCAGCGGCGCGCTTATTTCGGTTCGCTGGCTCCCTGGATTTCCACGGTCACCGGATTGGCCGCGCTCGCACCGCATATGGTTTGGCTGGCGACGACTGGTGCGCAGCCGTTCGCCTATGCGCTTGAACGCCATGCCGGCAAGTCCCATGTGCCCTTGCTGATCGAGCCGCTGATGTTTCTGTCGGGCGTGGCGCTCGTGCTGCTGCTGCCGGCGGCGACATGGGCGCTGATCGCGGGAAGCCGTCTCAGGAATTTTCCGCAGGATTTTCGAACCATGCATCCGGGCCTACTGCTGCTGTTCTTCGTCAGCATCGGCACGCTCGTCCTGCCGCCGATCGCTGCGGCGGCGGTGGGATCCGACCTGCCCCCGATCTGGGCGCTGCAAGGTCTCTTTCTTTTCGCCATTCTGATCGTCTGCGGCGCAAGCTATCCGATCGAACGCTTTTATTCGGTCAATCTGGCGGCCCTTGTCGTCGGCATCGCGGTGCTATCCGTCGTCGTGGTGGCGCCGGTTCACGCCTTCTATCGGAATTTCCATCCATTGAACGAGGGACGCAATTTCTATCAGCAGTCCGCGATGGAATTGACCCGGCAATGGCACAGATATTCCGATGCAACGCTTCCGGCCGTCGGCGGCGACGAGGGCCTGGCCTTTGCCACGGCGTTCTACAGCCCCGACCATCCCTTGTACGAGGTGCGGCTTGTCCACCCGAATGCCGAAAAATCGCCGCGCGAGGTGACGTTCGAGCGGGGATGGGTGGCGCTGTGCTATAGCGGCGACACGAACTGCATCGCCTCGATGGAAAAGACCGCAGCACGCGCTTCCCGTTATGTCAGATCCGACTTCGTCCTGGAGTCGACGCTGCTGGGGCAACCCGGCGCGACCCAGGGTTTTGCGGCTGTCATCGTGCCGCCTTCCAGCGGGGAGGACGACATGCCTCCCACGGGCATCGCAGAAGATCTCAGCTCCATTCGCCGCGGCTCCGCGCAAGCGTATTAGGGGGCCGTATGAGAAGCGCAGTCGACCCTTACTCCGCCGCCGGCGAATGGAGGATGGTCGGCGGCTTCGGCGGGTCGCGGCGATCGCCGGCGTGATCCGGCCTGGCCTCTTCGGTGTCGCCGTGTGAGACCACGAACTTGCTGCCGAAGCGCCACGACAGCGTGCCGATGTCGTCCATCAGCATGAACATCGCCGGCACGAATACCAGCGACAGCATGGTCGAGAACAGCAGGCCTCCGATCACGGCGAGCGCCATCGGCGAGCGGAATTCGCCGCCGGCGCCGAACGCCAAGGCCGAAGGCATCATGCCGGCGGCCATCGCGATCGTGGTCATGACGATCGGGCGGGCGCGCTTCATGCCGGCGTCGATGATCGCCTCATGGCGCGGCTTGCCTTCCCGGATCGATTCGACCGCGAACTCCACCAGCATGATGGCGTTCTTGGTGACGATGCCCATCAGCATCAGGATGCCGATCCACACCGGCGTCGTCAGCTGCTTGCCGGTCACCAGCAGCGCCGCGATCGCGCCGCCGATCGAGAGCGGGAGCGAGAACAGGATGGTGATCGGCTGCAGGAAGGTGCCGAACAACAGCACCAGCACCGCATAGACCATCATCAGTCCGGCGGTGATCGCGGTGGCGAAACCTTCCGACAATTCGTTGAGGCTTTCGGCGTCGCCGGAGGGGCTGACCTTGACGCCCTTCGGCAAGGTCTTCATGACCGGCAGCTCGTAGATCTTCTTGGTGGCGTCGCCGAGCGCGGCGGAGCCGACGAGGTCGGCAGCGACCGTGGCCTGGCGTTCCCGGTCGTAGCGGTTGATGCTGGTCGGGCCCTGATCGAGCTTGATGTCGGCGACGACCGACAGCGGCACGCCGCCTTTCTCGCCGTGCTGGCCGAGCGGCACCCGCAACTGTTCGAGCAGCGGAAGGTCGCCGCGCGCGGCGTCCTCGAGCTGGACCCGGATCGGCACCAGCCGGTCGCCGGCGTCGAATTTCGCCAGCGCCGGGCCGACGTCGCCGATGGTGGCGACGCGAATGGTCTGCGACAGGCTCTCGGTGGAAACGCCGAGCCGCGCGGCGAGATCCGCCTTCGGCTGGATGCGCAGTTCGGGACGGTCGAGCGCGGTCTCCGAAATCACGTCGGAGATGATCGGAATCCGCTTCATCTGCGTCGCGAGTTCACTGGCGACGTTGTTGACGATGTTGCTGTCGGTTCCTGTCACCACCAGCGAGATGGCGCGCAGGCCGTTTTCGTCGAGGAACCAGTAGCGGATGTCCGGGACGTTTTCGAGGTCCTGGCCGATCTCGAGCTC